>NZ_CP029206.1:1365000-1665000 GCF_003101015.1 Actinobacillus porcitonsillarum
TTCCGCAACAAATACGGAGCGATGTTTGCCTCCTGTACAACCAATAGCTATTGTTAGATAACTACGGTTATTTTGTTCTAGCTGAGGGAGCCACATTTCTAAATAGTTTCGAGTATGGTAAATAAATTGATGAACTTCTGTTTGTCTTTCAAGAAAATCAATTACCGGTTGCTCTAATCCTGTCATAGGACGTAGTTCAGGATTCCAATGAGGATTGGGGAGAAAACGTACATCAAAAACATAATCTGCATCTGCCGGCAATCCGTATTTAAAGCCAAAAGATTCAAACACGATATTGAGTTCTTTCTCCTTTGAACCTTGCAATAATGAGCGTAATTGTTCCGCTAACTCATGAGAAGAGAGATTAGTGGTATCAATAATATGATTTGATTGTTGGATAAGTGGCTCAAGTAATTTATCTTCTAAATCAATCGCACTTTCTAATGAAAGATCTTGAGTTGAAAGAGGGTGTAAGCGACGAGAATCACTATATCGGCGAATAAGAGCGCTTCGATCACAATCAAGAAAGATTAATTTCGTGTTGATGTGAGCTAATTTAGCAAAAAGTTCATCAAGGACTTTAGAGTCTTGAGGCAAATTTCGGACATCTAAACTCACAACAGCAGAATGTTTTGATGATGCTAAATATTCAGCTAGCTGTGGAATTAAAGGAAGGGGAATATTATCAACGCAATAGTAGCCCACGTCTTCTAGTGCTCGTAAAGCTACAGATTTTCCTGAGCCCGAACGCCCACTAATAATGATAAGTTCCATATTGGTTCCTTAGTCAATTTCTTCGTTTTCTTGTTTATCGGTATATTCCAATATTTGCCAAATTTCATCAGCAGATTGAGCCGCTCTTAATTGTTTAGCTAAATTTTTATCATTTAGTTTATGTACGATGGCTTGAAACATCTCTTTATATTGTGCGCAAGTTCCTTCAGGAAAAAGTAATGCGTAAACTAAATCAACTTCTTTATTATCGTTTACTTCATAATCAATTGGCTGTTCTAATTTAAGAAAAATAGCAGTGGGTTTTGCTTCTATTTCCGGACTAATAGCCAGTTTAGCATGCGGAAGAGCAATGCCATTATTGATGTAAGTACACCCTAATTTTTCTCTTTTAAATAGATTACTAAAGCATTCTACTGGACATACATTATCATGATACTGCTTTTGGAAAGCATCAGAAGCTATTTTCCCGATAAATTCAAGAAGACGTTTTTTACTTGAAATTACAACATCATGATGGATATTTTCAGGACTTAGAAATTGTGTTAATACCATGAGATTACCATAATGTATATTTAGAGTTTAAACTGTTCGCCTAAGTATACTTCTTTTACTTTAGGATTATTTAGCACTTCAGAAGGCGTACCTGTTGCAATCATTTCGCCACTACCAACAATATATGCTCGTTCACAAACATCTAACGTTTCACGTACGTTATGATCAGTAATTAACACACCTAAACCACGCTCTTTTAGATTAACGATAATTTTCTTGATATCAATAACAGAAATAGGATCTACGCCGGCAAATGGTTCATCTAATAAAATAAATTGTGGATTAGCCGCTAAAGCGCGAGCAATTTCAACACGACGGCGCTCACCGCCGGAAAGTGATTGTCCTAAACTATCGCGAATATGCTCAATATGAAATTCTGCAATTAGTTCGTCTGCGCGCGCTTTACGTTCTTTATCATTTAGATCTTTTCGTACTTGAAGTACAGCCATTAGATTATCATAAACACTTAATCGTCTGAAAATCGAAGCTTCTTGTGGCAGATAGCCAATGCCTTGTTTCGCACGATCATGCATAGGTAATACACTGATATCTTCATTATCAATACGAATAGTGCCGTTATCATGTCGAACTAATCCGACAACCATGTAGAATGTTGTTGTTTTACCCGCACCATTTGGACCGAGTAAACCAACAATTTCTCCGGTTTTTACATGCAAGCTTACATCTTTAACTACTTTACGGTTTTTGTAGCTTTTTGCTAAATGTTCTGCGTAGAGAGTTGCCATGCGTTACCTATTTTTTCTTTTTATCGTTTAATTGATTTGGAATTAATACTGTTTTAACGCGTGATTTACCACCACTGGTTGCTTTAAGCTGTTGTTTTTTAACATCATAAGTAATGCGTTCAGCTTTAATATAACTATCTAATTGTTTTAATTCAGCATTGCCAATAAGCGTTAAAAATTCACTATTGAGATCATAATGCACGCTGTTTCCTTTGCCGTTTACAGGTTTTCCATCATCTAAGGTTTGTTGGAATGTAACGGGCGCACCGGTAGCATCAATCGTTTCTTTTTTACCTTCTTGGCGAACAATGGTAACTTTGCTCGCATTGACTTTAATAGACCCTTGTGTAATCACAACACCATCACTGAAAATCACGGTATTTGTATTCATATCAAGAGATTGACTACCTGAATCAATGTTGATCGGTTGGTCCGTATCACTTTTTAATGCGTGAGCAGAGAGACTAACGCCGAGTAAAGTCGTTAAAATCGCAGATTTGATGATTAATTTCATTGGATATCCTTTGAGGTTGAATCTGTTTTATTTTGTTCGTTTGTTTCTTTGATAACCGTAGGTTCAATATAGCTTTTGACATCTTTCAGTAAGGTTGCGACTTGCTGCTTGAGGTTGCCTTTAAGACCAGTACCTGTTGTGGTAAATCCTAAGCCTGTCGATTTCACAACACTTTCTGTGGAGATATCTTGAGTATTTAAATCTACCATCAGTTTATCGGTTTCAATTTTTTGCAAACGTGATGTCGGATCTAGAGCTTGAAGCTTAACGTTACCGACTAAATTGAGTATTTTTTCTTTAGTAATTTCTGCATGATCCGCACTTAATTTCCACTGTTTTAAGGCGGTCACTTTATCAAATAAATTGACAAAAGGGTTAAAGAATTCTGTTCTCTCACTATTTTCATAATGCTTGATTTCATCTGCTTCAGCATAGTATTGGGGCTTACCTTGGATATCAAATACGGAAGTGGACATTCTATTCCCTGTATAATCGGGCGTTCCATCCTTTTTAATCAGCTGTCCCAATGCTGCATTTTCTGGTTCTTGTTGGCTGATATACCAACCTCCAAGCACGGCAGCGATGAATAGTAAGATAAAATTTAAACGAAAGTTCATATAAAAAGTTACCTATAAAACCAATTCATAATCATATCACAGTTTTGATAGGGATTGAGTAGGTTAGTTCATTTTGGTGTGTAAAATTTTGGTAGAAAAAAACCGCTTGTAGAGCATATTGCTGTGCAAGCGGTTTACTTTTTCTTATTTTTTACGATTAGCCAGTATTACGCATACCTGCTGCAATACCTGCAATGGTAATCATAAGTGCTTGTTCTAGTTGCGGATCCGGATTTTCACCTTGCGCACGTAAGCGAGCTAGTAATTCTACTTGAAGTAGGTTAAGCGGATCGGTATAAACATTACGTAACGCAATAGAGTCAGCAATCCAAGGTAAATCGCCCATTAACTGCCCATCGTGTGAAAGTGCGAGGATCGTATTGATGTCTTCACTTAATTGTTTACGTAGCGCTTTACCTAAACGATGAAGTTCCAGTGCAACTAAGCGTTGGTCGTAGTATTCGGCTAAATTGAGATCAGCTTTAGAGAATACCATTTCTAACATACCAATACGAGTTGAGAAGAATGGCCATTCTTTACTCATCTCTTTTAAAGTTGCCTCGTTACCTTGTTCAATCAATTGGCGAAGCGCAGCACCGGCACCTAACCAAGCCGGTAACATTAAGCGGTTCTGCATCCAAGCGAAGATCCAAGGAATTGCACGTAAACTTTCCACACCGCCATTCGGATTACGTTTAGCCGGGCGTGAACCAAGTGGTAATTTCGCTAATTCTTGCTCTGGCGTTGCTGCTCGGAAGTAAGGCACGAAATCCGGTTCCCCTCGAACAACACCACGATAAATCTCACAAGAGATTTCTGCGCCTTTACCCATTACATCACGCCAGCTTTGTTTTGGTTCCGGTGGTGGTAATAAATTCGCTTCTAAAATCGCACTTGCGTATAAGTTGAAGGTATCCACAGCCACTGCCGGTAAACCTAATTTAAAGCGGATCATTTCCCCTTGTTCCGTTACACGTAAGCCCGATTTGAGAGAGCGAGGTGGCTGAGAAAGGAGCGCTGCGTGAGCCGGTGCGCCGCCACGACCAACCGTACCACCGCGACCGTGGAATAGCACAAGTTCAATATTATATTTTTCAGCTAAGTTTACTAATGCTTCTTGTGAGCGGTATTGTGCCCAAGAGGCTGCAAGCATACCGGCATCTTTCGCAGAGTCTGAATAGCCGATCATGACCATTTGATAGTTGTTAATGACACCACGGTACCAACCGATATTAAATAAATCGGTCATCACTTTTTCACTATGATCTAAGTCATCAAGCGTTTCAAAGAGTGGGGCAACCGGAATAGTATATTTGCAACCTGCTTCTTTGAGTAATAAATGTACCGCCAATACATCGGAGGCTTCACGAGCCATAGAGATGACGTAGGCAGAAATAACACCTTCAGGTTGTTCAGCAATCACTTTACAGGTATCTAAAATCTCTTGTGTTTCAGCACTTGGCGTCCAGTTTGTCGGGATAAGTGGACGGCGTGAGCTTAATTCACGAACTAAGAACGCCTGTTTATCATCTTCAGTCCAGTGAGAGTAGTCGCCTAAACCAATATAACGAGTAATTTCCGCAATTGCCATTTCGTGGCGGGTACTTTCTTGGCGAATATCTAAACGAGATAAACTTAATCCAAAGCAACGAATACGGCGTAAACAATCTAATAAGCCACCGTTAGCGATAATACGCATGCCGCAAGCGTGAAGTGATTTATAACTATCAAAAAGCGGTTCCCAAAGTTCATTATCGTTGCTGATAATTTCGCTTGGTTCAATGGTAATTTGTTTGCCTTCTAATAATTCGCCAAAATAAGCCAATGTTTTTTGGAGTTTGCTTCTTAACCCTTTAACCACTGTACGATAAGGTTCAACATGATCGCCATATTTTGCACGATATTCCGGCGTACATTGGGTAATAGAAAGTTCTTCAGCTAAATCGCTAATATCTTTAAGGAAAAGCTCCGCCGCTTTCCAACGGTTCATCCATAGCACTTTACGGGTAACTTCAGCCGTTACAAACGGGTTGCCATCTCGGTCACCGCCCATCCAAGAAGAGAGACGAACAGGGGCTAATTCTACGTTGTATTGCACCCCAAAATGTTTTTCTAATTGGAAGTTAATTTCACGGCAAAAATCAGGAACTGCTTTCCAGAGGCTGTTTTCAATAATAGCCATTCCCCATTTTGCTTCATCAATCGGTGTCGGACGAGCGACACGAATTTCATTTGTGTGCCAAGCCAATGCAATAAGCTGCATTAAACGGCGTTGAATACGATAAGTTTCTGGTGGCGTTAAATCATCATGTTCTAATTTTTCTAAACATTTATTGATTTCAACATGTTTATGCACTAATGAACGGCGAGTTACTTCTGTTGGGTGCGCAGTTAAAACTAACTCAATCAGAAGTTTGTTAATGGTTTGGATAACAGTTTCAACCGGCGTGTTTTGTGCTTTTAAGCGAGCAAACAGTGCGCCTAATGAGCGATTTCCCAATGTTTCATCATAATCGTGGCGGGAAATTGTCTGATATTGTTCTGCAATGTTGGTTAGGTTTAAGAATTGGCTAAATGCACGTGCAACCGGCAATACATTTTCAGTAGAAATGTTAGCTAATTTATTTAATAGCTGCTCACGAGCTTGTATATCTCCCGCTCGTGATTTTTTCGAGAGAATTCGGATACTCTCAATCAGTTCTAAAATCTCATTTCCTTGAGTTTCTTTGATAGTTTCTCCTAAAAAATCGCCAAGCATATGAATATTTTGACGAAGGGCAGAGTATTGCTGATTCATGGCATTTTCCTATAAAAAGATTAAAATTAAACTATGTAGAGATATACCTAATTCGAGTAAAAATAGCAATACAGAATTTATTTAATTTTTGAAAAAAATGATAAAACGCAAGGAATTGTGAAAAATATGGAAATGGGGAGAGGGATTACTTTGAGATGCAATTTTGCCCCTCGCCCTGATTTTGCTTATGAACGAAGCAAAATCTTTCCCTCGCCCATGAGGGGCGAGGGGTGTTATATATATCGAACGTTACCAACTCCCACCGGCGCCACCGCCACCGGAAGAGCCTCCACCGAAACTGTCGCCACTGCCTCGGCTGCCGCCAAATCCTCCGGAACCGCCTCCAAAGCCTCCGCCGAATCCGCCACCAAAACCGCCATTTCGGCGAGAATTGATAATAACTCGACCTAGTTGTTCTGCTGCACTTGGACTGATATAGCGATCACTACCTCTAGGGCGGAAAATTAAGAAGATGACAATCCCCATCACAAGGAAGAAGAGTAACCCGTCAATATCTTCAAAGGCTTCTGTTTCAGTTTCACCGTAGCTGTCGTAGGCTGCGTACTCTCCATTTATTGCTGCCATAATTGCAGAAAGTCCGCTTGCAATCCCTTCGGCATAGCGATCCTGTTTAAAATAAGGTGTAATGTTATTGCGAATAATGCTTGAAGCAATAGCATCAGGTAACGCGCCTTCAATACCTCTTCCCGTTGCTATAAACAGTTTTCGATCATTTTTCGCAATCAATAAGAGAACACCATTATTTTCATTATTTTTGGTTTGTCCAATACCCCATTTATTAAATAGGTTGGTTGCATAGCTGGCAATGGCTTCACCTTCCGTAGAAGGAATAATGGCAACAATGATTTGTGAACTGGTTTTTGTTCGATTTGCAATTAAAGCATCTTCTAGCGTTCGCCATTCTTGCTGTGTTAATGTTTTAGTGTAATCGGTCACATAATAAAATGGATTTGGCGCAGCTGGGTATTTATCTGCAGCAAGCGCATTGATACTCATAAACGCAAATAACACGACAAACAAGCGGTTAAATAAATGTGTGATTTTACTTATCATTTGATCACAACCTCATTTGGAAGCTCATCAATATCATCGGTTTGGCGAGGAAAATGGATAGCCAATTGTGTTTCAACTTGTTTAATGCCTTCGCAAATACTTTTCGTGTATTCATTATGCTGACACTCTGTTTTTATCGCATCATAGACAGACTGCCAAAAAATCTGACCGACTTTCTCATGAATACCTTTATCGCCAATAATCGCTAAATGGTGTGGAACGAAAGAGAGATAGATCAAGACGCCATTTCGTTCAACGGTTTCACGCATGTTTAATTCATCAAACAGTTGTTCCGCTCGTTTAACGGCATTTAAACCTGATTTATTTTTTCGTTCAACGACCACGCGTAGTTCGGCTGATGTTCGTTGCTCTAAATGTGAAATTGCCTGTTCGATTTGAGTAGTATCGACAGGCAATTTTCTTGAAAAAAAAGGAAAAATTTTCATACGCAAATCTCGATGAAAAAGTGGAGAGAGTAAACTCTCTCCAACTTTAATTAGTTAAAATTTACGGTCGGTGCTTTTTCTGCCCCAGCTTCAGCTTTAAATTGAGGTTTTGCTTTAAAGCCCATAATCATTGCGGCAATTTTAGTTGGCATTTCACGTACTTGTTTATTGTATTCTTTTACTGCCGCATTAAAGTTATTACGTTCAGTATTGATACGATTTTCAGTACCTTCTAATTGCGCTTGTAAGTTTAAGAACGCTTCGTGCGCTTTTAATTCAGGATATTTTTCCACAGAAACTAATAAACGAGAGAGCGAAGAATTTACACCTTGTTGTGCTTCTTGGAATTTCGCCATATCTTCTTCGGTAGCTGTTTTCGGATCAAGAGTAATCGCTGTGGCTTTTGCTCGCGCATCAATCACTGCTGTTAAGGTTTCTTTTTCAAAATTTGCTTGACCTTTTACGGTGTTCACTAAGTTAGGAATTAAATCTGCACGACGTTGGTAAGCCGATTCGACATTACCCCAAACAGAGTTAATATCTTCTTCAGCACGCATTAAATCATTATATTTGGTTAATGAATAACCGCCGAGTGCAATGATTGCAATCAATAAAATGCCTAAAATCTTTTTCATTCTAAAATCCTATTAAGGTTGGTTAAAAATAAATCGGGGTGAATTTTATAAAATTCGCCCCTTGGAAGCGAGAAAAATTACAAAGTATTACAATTACTTAAGCGGTACTTTTGACAATAATTGTGTTAAAAGTTCCCAATAAATTTGTACGGCTGGAATGTGTACTTTTTCATCTGGAGAATGTGCATTACGAATGGTTGGCCCAATCGAGACTAGATCCATATTGGGATAAACTTTCTTGATTAAACCGCACTCAAGTCCTGCGTGAATTACTTTTATTTGGGCTTCATAACCTAAAATCTGGTCATAAACCTCTTTTGTAATTTGCGTAATTGCTGAATGAGCGTCAGGTTCCCAGCCAGGGTAGTTGCCTGAAAATTCTGCTTTTGCACCAACTAATTGTGCCAGCGAATTAATTTTTGCTCGTACTTCTGCTTTACCGCCTTCAATGAGAGAACGAGATAAAATCGTGCTGACTAATTGGGCATTTTTAGTTTCTAACACGCCAATGCTTAGCGAAGTTTCAACCACATTTTTAATCGTATCACTGTTACGAATAACGCCGTTAGGTAACACATTTAGGAAATGAAGACTTTTTTCTGTTGAAGCGATATCAAAAATTTGTGTCGGATTTTCTGTTGTCTCCACTAATAGTGTTAAATTTGGTTCGGCTAATTTCAGTTCCGCTTTTAATTGCTGCCCTAATTGCTCAATGTAAGCGGTTAATTTTTCGAGATCTTTTGCAACAATGACAGCATAAGCTTCACGAGGAATGGCATTTCGTACCGAACCACCGGCTATTTCCGCAAGTTGGAATGGGGTATTTTGTAAAGTCTCCGCTAAAATACGGGCAAGCAATTTAATCGCATTGACTCGGTTAGTATGAATATCACAGCCAGAATGACCGCCTTGTAATCCTTTTAACGTCACTTTGAGTGCTTGAGCAAACGGATTTGAGGCATATTCCAGAGGAAGTTCTATATTTACATTTTCGCCACCGGCACAGCCAATATAAATTTCGCCATTATCTTCGGTATCTGTGTTGATCATAATCGGTGCGGTAAGCCAATTTGGACGCAAGCCGATGGCACCTTCCATTCCCACTTCTTCGCTCATGGTTAAAAGGACTTCAATTTCAGGATGAGCCAAATCCTCGGCATCTAAAACCGCAAGACAAGAGGCTAAGCCGATCCCATTATCAGCACCTAATGTTGTCCCTTTGGCTTTTACCCAATCGCCATCAATATAAGGCTGAATTGGATCTTGAGTAAAATCATGTTGAGTGCCTGCATTTGCTTGCGGAACCATATCTAAGTGAGCTTGTAAGGCTATGGTTTGGCGATGTTCCATGCCTTGAGTAGCTGGTTTACGAATTAAAATATTGCCGGCTTCATCTCGTTCTACAAAAAAAGACTTGCTTTTAGCCCAATCTGTAATGAAATTGGCAAGGGCTTCTTCATGATAAGATGGATGAGGAATGGCACAAATTTTATCAAACCATTGCCATAATGATGTAGGAGTTAGCGTAGAAATGTCTGACATATCAACCTCGAAATAATGGAAAGCGGTTTCTTTTTTGTCCTTTTTTGCAAAATTTGAACGGAAGATTACCGCTTGTAATAAGAATTGAGTGAAATAATAGCACGAAAGTAATTTTTAGGTTAGAATAGCGTAATTTTTTTATTCGGTGGATTCAGTTCGCCGATTTTTTATATTCTTAGGATTAAATTATGAGCGAAAAATACACAAATGAAAAATATGTGGTAACGTGGGATATGTTCCATATGCACGCCCGCAAATTAGCAGAACGTTTATTACCTGCATCACAATGGAAAGGCATTATTGCGGTAAGTCGTGGGGGCTTATTCCCGGCAGCAGTATTAGCGCGTGAATTAGGTATTCGTCACGTTGAAACAGTATGTATCGCAAGTTATGATCACGATTCTCAAGGCGAATTAAATGTATTACATGCTGCTGATGTGGCTAATGGTGGCGAAGGTTTTATCGTGGTAGATGACCTTGTCGATACAGGTAATACGGCACGTGAAATTCGTAGAATGTATCCAAATGCGAAATTTGTGACGGTATTTGCAAAACCGGCGGGTGCGCCATTAGTGGATGATTATGTGATTGATATTCCTCAAGAAACATGGATTGAACAACCATGGGATTTAGGTATCGTCTTTGTTCCACCTATTGCGAAAAGATAATTCAGAGAATGGGTAATGAAATGATTTCGTTACCCATTTTTCCATTTTATGATGTAAAAAAGGATGGTTTATCGTGAGTTTAGGTAATCTTTATATTCTTTCCGCACCAAGTGGTGCAGGAAAATCTTCGTTAATCAATGCATTATTAGCAGATTTACCTCGTAGTGAAGTTCAGCTTTCTATTTCACATACAACAAGAAATCCTCGTCCGGCAGAAGAAGAGGGCGTTCATTACTATTTTACGAATCATGCTGAATTTGAAGCATTGATTGAAAAAGGACACTTTTTAGAATGGGCGGAAGTTTTTGGTAATTACTATGGGACTTCCTTACCGATGATCGAACGCTCGTTAGAACAGGGCGTTGATGTTTTCTTAGATATTGATTGGCAAGGTGCAAGACAAATTCGTGAAAAAGTGCCGAATGTAAAAACAATCTTTATTTTACCGCCTTCTCGAGAAGAGTTGGAAAGACGCTTAATTGGGCGAGGTCAAGATTCTGCTGAAACAATTGCTAAACGAATGGCAGAAGCGGAGTCTGAAATGAGTCATTACAATGAATTTGATTATGTGATTGTTAATGATGATTTCCAAACTGCTTTAAGTGAACTAAAATCCATTTTAACTGCCGAACGCTTAAAATTAGATGCTCAAGCGATCCGTCATAAACAGTTAATCACGAAATTATTAAATCAGTAAATTTTAGGAAAGAAAAGCACATGAAACTTTCAAAAATTGCCTTTAGTGTTGTTTTAGGGCTTGCTGTTTCAGCATGTTCTTCAACCAATATGAGCCAAGATGGCACAATAGAACAAGCTAAAGAAACTTACCAACAATATGAAGATGTGACAAAACAATTTTCCATCAATGAACAATGGTGGAGAGGTTACAACGATGCACAATTAAATGCATTAGTCGATCAAGCGATCCAAAATAACTTAGATCTTGCAAAAAGTGCTATTGCTGTCAATAAAGCGCTTTACAATGCAAATCTTGTTGGTGCTAATTTAGTGCCGACTTTTAGTGGTTCAGGTTCTACATCGGCCTCAAAAGGTGTAGGTTCTACTTCTAATAATGTTTCAACAGGTGTTTCAACGATCAGTAACACAGCAAGTTTCAACTTAAGTTATACCATTGATTTATGGAAACGCTTAGCGGATACGGCAAGTGCAGCGGAATGGGAACATAAAGCAACCATTGAAGATTTAAAATCAACACGTTTATCATTAATCAACTCTGTGGTTGCAACCTATTATCAAATTGCTTACTACCGTGATGCGATTGCTGTAACAGAGAAAACCATTAAGAACTACGAAGAAATTAGCCGAATTTTACGTAATAAATTGGCGGCAGGTGCGATTGATAGTTTAGCGGTTGAACAAGCGCAACAATCAACTTTAAATGCGCGTAATAGTGTGGTTGCTCTTCGTGCAAATTTGAATACTGCTGAAAAAACAATGCGTAATCTGCTTAATTTGAAACCAAATCAACCGATTGCAGCACGTTACCCAAGCATTTTAAGTGTGAAATTGCAAGGTGTAGATACGAATGTTCCGGTTTCTGCAATTGCAAACCGTCCTGATGTGACTGCAAGACTACAACGTTTACAAAGTGCATTTAAAACATTAACTGCAACAGAGAAAAGTTGGTTCCCAACTTTAACTTTAGGTGCATCACTTTCAAGTAAAGCCGAAAAGATGGGGGATAATCCAGTAGGCAGTGGTGTATTCTCATTTGACTTACCTTTCCTTGACTGGAATCGTGTACAAAATAATGTGAAAATTTCAGAAACGGATTATGTGACTGCTCGTATGAATTACGAACAAACCATTACAAGTGCGTTAAACGAAATTGACAACTACTATTATGCGTATAAGCAATCTCGTAGTAGTTTAGATCTTTTACAACAAACATACGAAAAAGATAAGAAAATTAGTGCATACTATAAAAATCGCTACAATCAAGGGGTTTCAGAATTCCGTGAATGGATAAGTGCGATGAATACTGAGCTAAATTCACAACTTTCGATTTTAAATCAAAAATACACAATTTTGACGAATGAGAATTTAGTTTATCAAGCGATGGCGGGTAAATATAAACGCTAAAAATAACCCCATACACATAATGTATGGGGTTTGTTTTATCACTTTTCTTTTGCAGCTTGTTCGGCAGCTTTTTTACGGCGGATTTCTTTAGGATCGGCAAGAAGAGGGCGGTAAATCTCAATACGATCACCATTTTCAACCATATCCGTTAATTTGGCAGGACGGCTAAAAACACCAATTTTGTTTTCTCTTAAGTCAATTTCTGTATATTTTTCTAAAATCCCAGATTTTAAAATGACATTTTGTATCGAAGTGCTTTCATCTAATTCGATCTTTTTTAGAAAAAAACGATTTGGGTAAGCATAAGCAACTTCCACGATAATTTTTTCTGACATACATTCCTCTTACGATTAAGCGATCTTATTTTACGTGAGTTTTACAAGGTTATAAAGAAACGCTTTTAATTTGAAGATAGACTTCTAATCCTGTTCTAATGGCAAGCTCATCAAAAGCCCAAGTACTAATGGTTGCCCAAATGATTTGCCCTTCAACATCAACAGCAACCTGTACTTGCTGGGTGTTATCTTCCCAGGCGGAAACTTTGCCTTTTAAAATATTGCGAATAGAGCTGTATTGTGGCGGTGTTAATGTAATAGAGACATCAGTACTGTTGATCGTAAGGCGAATCTTCTGATCAAATTGGTGGCGAGCAAGTTGATTAACCCATAATGATTGCCCGTTTAAGTCCAATTCAAGCATATGGTAAGTGGTTTGGATCGATTTTATCGGCAATTCTAATAAACTGAGTCGATATTGCTCAGGAAGCCACTGTGCAAATGCAGGGTGTTGCCAAACATTTTTCACTTGATCAAAAACGACAACTTTCCCTTGTTCGATAAGAATGAGATGATCTGCTAAGCGAATGATCTCATCTAAGCTATGTGTCACATATAAAATCGGAATGTCGAGTTTATTAGAAAGTTGATCTAAGTAATCCAGTAATTCTTGTTTACGAGGGCGGTCTAAGGCTGAAAGAGGTTCATCCATTAACAATAATTCGGGGTTACTCAATAACGCTCGACCAATCGCCACTCGTTGCTTCTCACCGCCGGATAAGCTGATAGGGAAGCGGTCAAGTAAAGCCCCAATGCCTAAGAGCTCAACAATTTGCGAAAAATAGTGAGGATCAAACCGCTTGCAGCCGTATTTCAGGTTTTTTTCTACGGAATAGTGTGGAAATAAACGTGGTTCTTGGAAGACATAGCCGATGTTCCGTTTTTCAGGCGGTAGATTTGTTTTACCATCAAATAAAGTACGTTGATTTAACGAAATCAACCCTTTTTGCGGCGTAGAAAGTCCGGCAACTAAATTGATAAGACTTGATTTCCCCGCACCGGAACGACCAAAAATAGCGGTAACACCTTGAGTTGGGATGTTTAAATCCAACTGAAGTTGTAAATGTCCAAGTTGTTGGCTTGCATTGAGTTTAAGCATATGAAATCTTGAGCAAAAAGTGGATAAAACATTATAATGCGTTTTTCACTAAAATAGACGATAAAAAGTAATAAAGAAGGAATAAAATGGCTAGAGTAGATAATTATGAACAACGTTTTGGCGGCATTGGTCGCCTTTATACACCTGAAGGATTAGCGATATTACGTCGTTCTCATATTTGTGTTATTGGTATTGGTGGCGTGGGGTCGTGGGCGGTAGAAGCGCTTGCTCGTTCCGGAATTGGTAAAATTACTATGATTGATATGGATGATATTTGTGTAACCAATATCAATCGCCAAATTCATGCAATGAGCGGAACGGTCGCACAGCTAAAAACGGAAGCGATGAAGGAACGTATAGAGAAGATCAATCCGGAATGCCAAGTTGAAATTATTGATGATTTTATTACACCAGAAAATATTCCTGAATATTTGAATCGAGGCTATGACTATGTGATTGATGCCATTGATTCGGTAAGAACGAAAGCTGCTTTAATTGCTTATTGTAAACGTCATAAAATTAAACTGATTACCACTGGTGGAGCAGGGGGGCAGACTGATCCAACACAGATTCAAATTACCGATTTAAGCAAGACAATTCAAGATCCTCTAGCTTCAAAAGTTCGCTCGCTATTACGTAAAGAGTATAACTTTAGCCAAAATCCGAAGCGTAAATTTGGTGTTGATTGTGTTTTTTCAACACAGCCGCTGATTTTCCCCAAAATGGGAGAAGGATGTGAGATTTCTGCAACGATGAATTGTGCTAATGGATTTGGTGCGGTAACGATGGTAACCGCAACTTTTGGCTTTTTTGCAGTAAGCCGAGTGATTGATAAACTGTTGAAATAGTATATTTTTAATGTCATTCTAGTAGTTAGGTATTCCCTAGAAGCCGTTGATCTTTTAAGCGCATCAGCATACAATGCCCAAAATAAACCGTGGAGGGGATAACGATGTTACTAAAAGAAAAAGGGTATGATGAATTCTTAGCAGAGCAAATTAACCGAGGGAATGAAGATATTAAAGCTGGGCGAGTTATTACATTAGAAGAGGCTAAAACTCGTTGGCAACGCACTATTGAGAAAAAAGCATTAGAGCTTGCAGAAATTGAAGAAAATCAGCATGGAGCTATTTATGGCTAAGTTGCTGCTTTCTCAACTTGCAGTAGAAAATATCGATGAAATTTTAAATAATGTTTATGAATTTACTGGCTTTCCCTCATCTGCACAAAATTTGTTAAATGAATTTAATAAAACATTGGACTTAATCGCCTTTATGCCAAATGCAATCGGGCGATTAAGAGAAGATGGCGATCGTGAAGCCTTTTGTCGAGCTTATCGTATTGTGTATAGACAAACGGGGCAAGATGAAATCACGGTTGTAACTATTATTCACTCTCGCCGTTTATATCCACGCCCATACTAACCTATTCTTGCAAGCCGTTTATACGGCTTTTTGTTAAAAGCTTCTGTACATTTCCAATCACTACTTAATCTTTATTAAATAACAATTAAGACATTCGAACACATTAAATAAATAATCGCTAATAAAGAAGAGTGAGATAGTTGCTTTACTATCGTATTAAAAATAGAGTTGAAGGGGTAAAAATATAAAGGGCTGTTTAATTGCTTAACAGCCATTAAACAGCCACTTTAATTATTTATAAGATATCTCGCCTTATAACCTATTGAAAAATAATGAATTATTTTCCGTAAAATGCTTTAGTCATAATTTCTTCCATGTCTTCAACCATTGCAAGGCGAGGGTTCGCTGGAGTACATTGGTCTTCAAAGGCATTTAATGCTAATTCACGGCGAGCTGCTAAGAAGGCTTGTTCATCAATACCTTGTTCTTGAAGAGACATTTTCACGCCACAACGTACAGCTAAATCGTGAACAGCTTTGGCATAAGATTCCACGCCTTCCTCAGGGGTTGATGCTGGTAAACCTAACATTCTTGCAATATCTTGGAAGCGTTGATCCGCAACATAGTTTGTATATTTCGGCCAAGTTGCCACTTTAGTTGGGCGAGTACCGTTGTAACGAATAACATGCGGTAACAAGATAGCATTGGTGCGACCATGAATTGTATGGAATTTACCCCCAATTTTGTGTGCCATTGAGTGACAGATACCCAAGAATGCGTTAGCAAATGCCATACCCGCCATTGTTGATGCGTTATGCATTTTTTCGCGTGCATCTTCATCAAATTCTTTAACCGATTTTTCAAGGTTTTCAAAGACTAATTTAATCGCTTGTAGCGCTAAACCGTCAGTAAAGTCATTAGCAAGGATTGATGTATAAGCCTCTGTTGCGTGTGTTAATACGTCCAATCCGGTATCAGCAGCTACATGAGATGGTACAGACATCACTAATGCCGGATCGACAATCGCAACTGTCGGGGTTAATGAGTAGTCTGCTAATGGATATTTGATATCGCCATCAGTAATAACCGCAAATGGTGTGACTTCTGAACCTGTACCTGATGTTGTTGGAATTCCTACGAATTTCGCTTTACGGCCTAATTGTGGGAATTTAAATGCACGTTTACGGATATCCATGAATTTTTGGACTAAATCACGGAAGTCCACTTCAGGTTGCTCATAGAATAACCACATAATTTTAGCCGCATCCATTGGAGAGCCTCCACCTAATGCGATAATAGTATCTGGTTGGAAGCTACGCATTAACTCCGTACCACGTTGTACTGTTTGTAAACTTGGGTTTGGTTCTACATCGGTAAATAGTTGAATCATCACTTTATTACGGCGTTGGCGTAATTGTTCAGTAATACGATCAACAAAACCAAGATCAACCATTGAACGGTCTGTTACGATCATTACTTTCTCAACATCATGCATTGATTTGAGGTATTGAATGGAATCACGCTCAAAGTAGATTTTTGATGGAACTTTAAACCATTGCATATTATTTCTCCGTCTGCCCACACGTTTGATATTTAACAAGTTTACTGCGCTTACGTTATTACTCACTGAGTTTTTACCGTAAGAGCCACAGCCTAATGTTAATGAAGGGAGGAAGGAGTTATAAACATCGCCGATACCACCAAAGGTTGATGGCGAGTTCCAAATAACACGAATTGCTTTTACTCTTTCGCCAAATGTTTTCGCTAATTCAGCATTTTGGGTATGAATTGCTGCAGAGTGTCCTAAACCGTGGAAATTAACCATCGCTTCAGAAAGTTCTAAACCGTGTTCAGTTGAATTTGATTTTAATAAAGCTAATACCGGAGAAAGTTTTTCACGGGTAAGCGGCTCACCTTCGCCAACAAAGGCACATTCCGCTAAAAGAATGTTTGTTTTGGCAGGTACGCTAAAGCCAGCTTGTTCTGCAATCCATGCAGCAGGTTTACCTACAACAGCCGCATTGAGTTTTGCACCTGAGCAGTTTTGGTCGTTTGCTTTGTCCACACCAAAGATGAATTTTTCAAGTAATGCTTTCTCTTTTTTGTTGACTAAATAAACGCCATAAGATTGCATTTCTTTAATAAAGTCAGCATAAATTTCTTTATCAACAATCGCCGCTTGTTCTGAAGCACAAATCATACCGTTATCGAAAGATTTTGACATCACAATGTCATATACAGCTTGTTTTAATTTGGCTGTTTTTTCAACATAAGCCGGTACGTTACCGGCACCTACGCCTAAAGCCGGTTTACCACAAGAGTATGCAGCTTCCACCATAGCATTACCACCTGTAGCAAGAATGGTTGCAATACCAGGGTGCTTCATAAGAAGGGATGTGCCTTCCATTGACGGTGTTTTAATCCATTGGATACAGTTTTCCGGCGCACCGGCTGCCACGGCTGCATCGTAAACGACTTGAGCTGCATGGGCAGAAGATTGTTGCGCAGAAGGGTGGAAAGCAAAAACGATTGGGTTACGGGTTTTAAGTGCGATTAACGCTTTGAAAATGGTTGTAGAAGTAGGGTTTGTTGTTGGGGTAATACCACAGACAACACCAACAGGATCGGCGATTTCTGTAATACCGGTTACATCATCTTCACTAATTACACCAGCGGTTTTTAAATGTCGCATATTATTTACAACATATTCGCAAGCAAACAAGTTTTTGGTTGCTTTGTCTTCAAAGACACCACGTCCGGTCTCTTCATAAGCATGCATTGCTAAAATGCCATGTTTATCAAGTGCTGCGACAGAGGCTTTTGCCACAATGTAATCGACTTGTTCTTGGTTTAAATGACGGAACTCATCGAGTGCTTTTAAGCCTTTTTCGACAAGATCATTCACTTCAACTTGAGCATCATAAGGTTGAGCAGTTTGAGTTGCTTTAGCCATAGTTTAGTTCCTCTAAAAATTAAAATTTTGAAATTTTTTAACTGCTGAAATTATTGATCAAATTAAGTCCTTTTTCTCTATTTTTTGTACTTCTTTAGAGTTAAATTTGATTTACATCAAATATATTTTGTGTAGCGTATATGCGATAAAAATAATGATACAAGTTATTTACAAGGATTTAACTTTTAAGGCAAAAATAGATAAATAGAGGGTAACTAGAAAAAATCCTGTGGTTGAGCTACAATAAGCGGTCAAATTTCTGTCAAGTTTTACTTTTAACGTTTTAGAGAGAAGAATAATGTCGAATACAAGAAAAATGCTGGTTACTTGTGCGTTACCTTATGCGAACGGCGCAATTCATTTAGGGCATATGCTTGAGCATATTCAAGCGGATATTTGGGTTCGTTTTCAGCGTATGCGTGGTCACGAAGTTCATTTTGTCTGTGCAGATGATGCGCACGGCACGCCAATTATGCTCAATGCTGCTAAGCAAGGTATTACACCGGAGCAACTGATTGAAAAAGCTAAAACGGATCACGTGGCAGATTTTAAAGGATTTAACATTAGCTTCGATAACTATCACTCAACACATAGTGACGAAAACCGTGAATTAACTACGGCGATGTACAAAAAATTAAAAGAGAATGGGTTTATTAAAAGTCGTGTTATTTCTCAATTATTCGATCCTGAAAAACAGATGTTTTTACCGGATCGTTTTGTAAAAGGGACTTGCCCAAAATGTAAAGCAGAAGATCAGTACGGCGATAACTGCGAAGTTTGTGCATCAACTTACAGCCCGATGGATTTAATTAACCCTCGTTCAGTGGTTTCTGGTGCAACGCCAATTGTTAAAGAATCAGAGCATTTCTTTTTTGATTTACCGGCTTTTGAAGAGATGTTAAAAGCGTGGACTCGTTCAGGCTCATTACAATCTGAAATAGCTAATAAAATGCAAGAGTGGTTTGAGAGCGGTTTACAGCAATGGGATATTAGCCGTGATGCGCCTTATTTTGGCTTTCCAATTCCGGATGCAGAAAATAAATTCTTCTATGTATGGTTAGATGCGCCAATCGGCTATATGGCATCATTTAAAAATCTTTGTGATCGTACAGGGTTAGATTACCAATCTTTCTGGCAAAAAGACTCAACAGCCGAGTTATATCATTTTATTGGTAAGGATATTGTTTACTTCCATAGTTTATTCTGGCCAGCGATGTTAGAAGGTTGTGAGCAACGTAAACCAACGAATATTTTTGCTCACGGCTATGTGACGGTTGATGGGGTAAAAATGTCAAAATCACGTGGGACATTTATTCAAGCCAGCACCTATTTAAAACATATTGATCCAGAATGTTTGCGTTATTACTATGCGGCGAAATTAAATGAGCGCATTGAAGATTTGGATTTAAGCCTCACCGATTTTATTCAACGTGTGAATAGCGATATTGTGAATAAACTCGTAAATTTAGCTTCACGTAATGCTGGTTTTATTGCAAAACGTTTTGAAGGTAAATTAGCCACTTCGTTAGATGATCAAGCACTATTTGCAGAATTTGTTGCGCAATCAGAGCAGATCGCAGCACATTACGAAGCTCGTGAATTTAATAAAGCTATCCGCGTCATTATGGATTTATGCGATAAAGCCAATAAATACATTGATGACAAAGCACCTTGGGTTATTGCCAAAGAAGAAGGTAAAGAAGCTGAACTTCAAGCCGTTTGCTCAATGGGAATTGAATTATTCCGTATCTTAATGAGCTATTTAAAACCGGTATTACCGCAATTAGCAGAACGAGCAGAAGCCTTTTTACAAAGTGAGCTACGTTGGGATAACATTGCTCAACCATTATTAGGGCATAGCGTTGCGCCATTTAAGTCACTGTTTACTCGTTTAGAGCAAAAACAGATTGATGCGGTGATTGAAGAAACAAAAGCATTGTTTGCAGAAGCAAGCAAAGTAGAAGAGAAAACAAAACAAGCGGTGAAAAAAGTGGAAAACATTGCAAATAATGGCGAAATTGAGCCGATTTTACCTGAAATTACCATCGATGACTTTGCGAAATTAGATTTACGTGTCGCAAAAGTCATTAGCTGTGAAGCTGTACCGGAATCAAATAAATTATTGAAATTCCAACTCGACTTAGGCGATCATCAACGTCAAGTTTTTTCAGGTATTAAAGCAGCTTATAACAATCCGGAAGAACTTAACGGTCGCTTTGTGATTATGGTTGCCAACCTTGCGCCACGTAAGATGAAATTTGGTCTTTCTGAAGGTATGATTCTTTCAGCAGGTACCGGAGGTTCGGATTTATTCTTACTTTCAGGCGATGAAGGTATCCGAGCTGGTATGCAAGTGAAATAATGTGAGGAAAGCGTTATGATTCAGCAAACATTATGCTTAATAAAACCTGATGCAACAAAACGTCATTTGATTGGCAAAATTCTCGCTCACATTGAAGAATCCGGATTAACGATTAAGGCATTGAAAAAACTTCAATTAACAAAAGAGCAAGCTGAGGGTTTTTATGCAGAACATCAGGGCAAAGATTTTTTTGAGCCTTTAGTTGATTTTATGATTTCTGCACCGATTGTTGCGGTGGTGCTTGAAGGTGAAAATGCTATTGCGCATTATCGTGAATTAATGGGAGCAACAAAGGTAGAAGATCGTAAAGAAGGCACTATTCGCCAACTGTATGCTATTAGCGGTCGTGAAAACTCAGTGCATGGTTCTGATTCAGCAGATTCTGCTAAACGAGAAATTGCTTACTTTTTCACGCCAAATGAAATTGTGTAATGTTTGTTTGAAATATGGCTAACAGAAAGATTCGGAGAGATGAAATATCTTTCCGAATCTTTTTTTATTTCTTTACGTTTTTTGCTATAACGGTTTAGCAAAAATAGGGTACAATCAGAACGTTTTTTAAATTGAAAATTACCTTCCATAAGGAGCTAAAATGCTTGATTTATCAGCAAAAAATATCCGTTTAAGCGGGCAAGCAGCGAACAAAGAAGAGGCGATTAAATTAGTCGCAGCAGGTTTAGTTGCAAATGGGAACGTAGCAGAAGGCTATGAAGCCGGTATGTTGGCACGTGAAACCCAAACCTCGACTTTTTTAGGCAATGGGATTGCGATTCCGCACGGCACATTAGATACCCGAGATTTAGTTCAAAATACTGGTGTACAAATTATTCAATTTCCTCAAGGGGTTGAATGGGGCGAAGGAAATGTTGCTTACGTAGCTATCGGTATTGCGGCAAAATCTGATGAACATTTAGCCTTACTTCGTCAATTAACCACGGTGTTAAGTGATGAAGAAGCTGCAGAAAAATTAGCAAAAACCCAAGATGTGCAAGAATTTGCCGATATTTTAAGCGGTAAAAAAACATTACCGGTGCTTTCAGAAGCCTTAATCTCATTAAATGTAGAAAGCTCAAGTTTGATTACCCTTTCGGCGATTAATGCGGGTAAATTACAAGAGCAAAATTACGTCACACAAGCCTTTATTAGTGATGTGGTTTCAGCCGCTCCACTTCATCTAGGCGATAATGTTTTTGTGATTGATAGCGCAAAAGGTAACTTAGCTAATGGCGTAGCCGTTGCACGTAATACGCAAGGGCAGACATTAGTCAGCGTAGCAACGGTAAATAATGCACTCAATCCCATTTTAGCCGCGTTATTAAAATCTGAAGTTCGCCGCCAATTTGCTTCTGCGAGTGGCTCACAGATACTTGCCTTGTTTAATGGTGAAACGGTCAATACCGCCGAAAATTCAACCGCAGTTGTTTCAGCCACTTCAACGGTAAATAATGGACAGGTGGTTGGAAACTTTACGGTACGCAATGAACACGGTTTACACGCTCGCCCAAGTGCGGTATTGGTTCAAACGTTAAAAGCATTTAGCTCGAAAATTACCGTAGAAAACCTTGACCGTGCAACAGCACCGGCAAATGCAAAAAGTACAATGAAAATTGTGGCATTAGGTGCAACGAAAGGGACGCGTTTACGCTTTATTGCAGAAGGCGATGATGCTCAACAAGCTATTGAAACCTTAGGCAAAGCAATGGCGGAAGGTCTTGGCGAAAATGTCACTTTTATTCCTGCCGTTGAAGATAGCATTGAAGGTACTGCAACATCAGCACAAACCGTTGCGGTTGAAGCAGTTGCGCCAGCGGTAGCTGATAATGCAACAGAAGGTGCGGTAGAAGCGACTTTCGTTATTCACAACGAACACGGTTTACACGCTCGCCCAAGTGCGGTGCTTGTTAATGAAGTGAAAAAATATACGTCAAAAATCGAAGTGCAAAATCTTGATAAAAACTCACCGCTTGTGAGTGCCAAAAGTTTGATGAAAATCGTGGCACTTGGCGTAACAAAAGGCACGCGTTTACGCTTTGTGGCAACAGGCGATGATGCACAACAAGCCTTAGATGGTATCGGTGCCGCAATTGAAGCCGGTTTAGGTGAGAAATAAGGGGAAAATATGCGTATTGCAACAGTAACGTTAAATCCTGCATTTGATTTGGTCGGTCGCCTTGCCCGTATTGAAATCGGCGAAGTCAATACCGTTGAAACCTTAGGTTTATATCCTGCCGGAAAAGGGATCAATGTGGCAAAAGTCTTGGCAGATTTAGGCACGAAATTATCTGTAACCGGTTTTCTTGGTGAAGAAAATCAAGGGGATTTTGTGCAATCTTTCGCAAAAAATGGGGTGGACGATCAATTCTATCGTGTCGCAGGTAAAACTCGTATCAATGTCAAAATTACGGAAACGGAAGCTGATGTAACGGATCTCAACTTTTTAGGCTTTGAGATCAGTGAAGAAGAGTGGGAGAAATTTACCGCTCAAACTCAACATTGGGAAAGCCAATTTGATCTTGTTGCCGTTTGTGGTTCTTTACCTCGTGGCGTAAGCCCTGAGAAATTTGCCTTGTGGTTAGAAACGCTACATCAGCAAGGTTTAAAAGTGGTATTGGATAGCTCAAATGCGGCATTAACCGCTGGATTAAAGGCCCACCCTTGGCTAGTCAAGCCTAATCGCCGTGAATTAGAAGTTTGGGCAGGTCGAGCCTTAAATAGCCTCGAAGATGTGATTGTTGCTGCTCAAGATTTGCGTGCTAGAGGTATTGAAAACGTCATTATCTCAATGGGCGAAAAAGGCTCGGTTTGGATCAATAACGAAGGCGTACTTCAAGCTCAACCCCCACGTTGCGAAAATGTGGTAAGTACCGTAGGGGCTGGCGACTCAATGGTTGCAGGGCTTATCTATGGTTTCTCACAGGGTTGGGATAAAGCGAAAACCCTTGCCTTTGCCAGTGCGACATCTGCTTTAGCGGTTTCCCAAAGTAACGTGGGCGTGAGTGATAAAACGGCGTTGGAAGGGATTTTGGCACAGGTTAAATTGACTGAACTTTAATTACACCAAGGTAGGGACTCACTGCGTGTGTCCGTTATTTATATTTTTTGCGGACACACGCAGTGTGTCCCTACATTTGGGAAAACAGATTTTTTAAACATTGATAGGAATAAAATATGAATATTTCATTTATTTTCCCGGCACAACTCGGTAAAGCAAGAGCATTTCTTGTAAATGAAGTGCTAACGGCGGTGGCAAAACAGCAAGGGCATTCTGTAGTCAATGCAGAACAAGCGGATTTTGTGGTGTTATTTGATGAGCAAGTGCCTGCGAATGTTGTCGGTAAACAAGGAGCGGTGGTTAACCTTGAGCAAGCCTTTGCTCAACCAGAAGCAACACTCACGCAAGCGGTCAATTCTGCTCAAACTTTTGCCAATGCAACGCAAGCGGCGGTATCAAACTCTGGCGTAAAAAATATCGTAGCAGTAACCGCTTGTCCGACAGGGGTTGCACATACTTTTATGTCTGCGGAAGCCATTGAAAACTATGCGAAAGCACAAGGCTGGAATGTGAAAGTCGAAACCCGTGGGCAAGTGGGTGCTGGCAATCCGATCTCTGCGGAAGAAGTAGCTGCAGCAGATTTAGTCTTTGTGGCGGCGGATATTGACGTGGATTTAAGCAAATTCCAAGGCAAGCCGATGTACCGCACTTCAACAGGTTTAGCTTTAAAGAAAACCGCACAAGAGTTTGAAAAAGCCTTCCAACAAGCGACTGTTTATCAAGGCGGTTCTGCGGCAGCAGCGAAAGGCGAAGAAGCTACAGGTGAGAAGAAAGGGATTTATAAACACTTGATGACGGGCGTGTCGCATATGTTACCGTTCGTGGTTGCAGGTGGTTTGTTAATCGCTATTTCCTTTATGTTCGGTATTGAAGCCTTTAAGGATCCAAATATCGCAGGTGGCTTACCAAAAGCGTTAATGGATATTGGTGGCGGTGCAGCATTCCACTTAATGATTGCCGTCTTTGCCGGTTATGTTGCCTACTCGATTGCTGACCGTCCGGGTTTAACTGCAGGTTTTGTCGGCGGTATGTTAGCAACAACGGCAGGTGCAGGGATTTTAGGCGGTATTATTGCTGGTTTCCTTGCAGGTTATGTAGTGAAATTCTTAAACGATAACATCAAGTTACCAGCAAGTTTAACCTCGTTAAAACCGATCTTAATCCTACCGCTCTTAGGCTCTGCGATTGTCGGTCTTGCAATGGTTTATGTGATCAACCCACCTGTTGCCAGCATTATGGAAGCCTTATCTAGCTGGTTAAAATCAATGGGCGAAGTAAACGCTATTGTATTAGGTATCGTGCTAGGTACGATGATGTGTACCGATATGGGCGGTCCAGTAAACAAAGCGGCTTATACTTTCTCAGTGGGTATGTTAGCTTCAGACGTAAACACCCCGATGGCAGCAGCGATGGCGGCAGGTATGGTGCCACCTATCGGTATGGCGATTGCGACTTGGATTGCACGCAACAAATTTACCGTAAACCAACGTGATGCAGGCAAAGCCTCTTTCGTACTTGGCTTATGCTTTATCTCTGAAGGTGCGTTACCATTTGTAGCGGCTGACCCTGTGCGTGTGATTGCCACTTCTATCTTAGGTGGTGCAACGGCGGGGGCAATTTCTCTTGGTTTAGGCATCACATTACAAGCCCCTCACGGTGGTTTATTCGTGATCCCATTTGTTTCACAACCGTTGATGTACTTAGCGGCAATTGCGATTGGTTCAGCTGTAACGGGTATCGCTTATGCAATAGTTAAGCCAAAATTAGCAGAATAATTTGTGATATTCGTAAAATAGCCTCTCATTGTAGAGGCTATTTTTATTGGATTTACTTTCAAATTTGCCCCTTTTGTGCTATTTTCTACATCAATTTTTTATATTGGAAAAAATGAAAATGACATTAACAAATAAACAAAAACAATTTTTAAAAGGATTGGCTCATCATTTAAGCCCAGTTGTAATGTTAGGCGGTAATGGCTTAACAGAAGGCGTGTTAGCAGAAATTGAAAATGCGTTGGATCATCACGAACTCATCAAAGTAAAAATTTCGGGTGCAGATCGTGAAACGAAACAGTTGATCATTGATGCTATCGTGCGTGAAACAAAAGCGATTGAAGTTCAAACAATTGGACATATTTTAGTGCTTTACCGTCAAAGTGAAGAGAAAAAAATTAGTTTACCAAAAGCAACTAAGGCAATTTAATTTAAGGGGCGTATGATTACGCCCTTATCTGTATAAGGAATTTTTTGTGTTAAAGAAACTTTCAATTCTTACCCTTTTCATGTTAGCGATCCCACTTGTTGCTTGGGCAATTGACTGGCAATGGGCATTGAATACGAATTTGGGACATTCTTCATTAGACTGGGGACTTTTTGTTCTAACAGAAACGGGTTCTACCCCTTATGCCCTGATGACCTGTGTGATTTTTATGCTTTGGTTAATGTGGTTAGCTCGTCATCGCTATTCTTGGCTACTGGTAGGTTTTATTTGTGCAAGCTCTGTTATCGGCACACAAATTATTAAAGAAGGCGCAAAAGCAGTCTTTAAAGAGCCTCGTCCATTTGTTACCCAAATGTTCCAGTCAAATACAGAACAATTCTATGCGTTACCAAAAACAGAGCAAGCAACGGAAGTGATGAAATTTGTCCAAGCTGATAATCAATTTGTGGTAGAACATCAAGCTGATGAATTAGGTTATTCTTTCCCTTCTGGACATACGATTTTTGCCGTATCTTGGTTGTTAGTTTTTGGTGGTTTATTATTCGGTGTACGTCAGCAAGCGGCTATTTTTGCACAAATTTTTGCACTTTTTTGGGCTGCTTTGATGTTGATCAGTCGTTTACGTCTTGGAATGCATTATCCTATAGATCTCTTTGTTAGCACCTTAATTGCATGGGCATTCCATCTTATTGCCTTTATTTGGTGCGTACCGGTTTTAGAAAATTTCAAAATCTTTAAAAAACGAGGCTAAATATGATTTACTACGGTTTAGATATTGGCGGCACCAAAATTGAATTGGCAGCATTTAACGAAAAATTAGAAAAGTTGCATAGCGAGCGTGTTCCTACACCACAAAGCAGTTATGAAGAGTGGTTAAGAGCTGTTGAAACACTTGTGCGTAATGCCGATAAAAAATTGGGCGAAAAAGGCACGGTAGGTTTAGGTATTCCAGGGTTTGTAAACCATAAAACAGGTTTAGCAGAGATTGCGAACATCGCCGTTGCACATGATAACCCGATTTTAAAAGATCTATCAGAACGCTTAGAGCGAGAGGTTCGAGCGGAAAATGATGCAAACTGTATGGCGTTATCTGAAGCGTGGGATGAGAGTAATCAACAATACAATACCGTTTTAGGCTTAATTATTGGTACTGGCTTTGGTGGCGGTATCGTGGTAAATGGTAAAGCCCACTCAGGTCAAATCGGTATGGCTGGTGAGGTGGGGCATACTCAGCTAAACTATCACGCCCTTAAATTATTGGGTTGGGACAAAGCGCCAATTTATAAATGTGGTTGCGGCAATACAGCGTGTTTAGATAGCTATATTTCCGGTCGTGGTTTTGAAATGCTTTATAGTGATTTAGTGGGCGAGAAATTAAATGCCAAAACCATTATTGAACGCTTTTATGCAAAAGAACCAAAAACCGTTGAATTTGTTGAAAAATATATTGAGTTAATGGCAATCAGCATTTCGCCATTAATCACGGTACTTGATCCGGATATGATTGTATTTGGTGGCGGGTTATCGAACTTCGAATATATTTATGAAGTATTGCCAACCGTATTACCAAAATATTTAATGCGAAGTGCGGAAGTGCCGGTCATCAAAAAAGCAATTCACGGTGATTCAAGTGGTGTACGTGGTGCGGCGGCGTTATTCCTAAATAAATAATTTATATTTAAAACACATCGAGAAACTTATGTTAAACATCAAGCCAATACTTGCTTTAAATGATAACTATATTTGGGTTATTCAAAAAGAGGATCAAGCTGTTATTGTTGATCCGGCAGAAGCGGAGCCGGTATTGGCTTTTCTTGCAAAAAATCAGTTAAATTTAACCGCTATTTTGCTTACACATAATCACCACGATCATACTGATGGCGTAAATACGCTCAAAGCACATTATCCACACATTACGGTGTATGGCTCGGAAGAATGTAAAGCTTGGGCGGATAAAATTGTTCAACCCGAAGCGCATTTTGAGCTTTTTGGCTATGATATTCGTGTGATTGAAAGTGCCGGACATACAGCACAGCATATAAGTTATTTATGGGGAAATGAATATCTTTTTTGTGGTGATGCTTTATTCTCGGGCGGTTGTGGACGCGTTTTTACCGGTAATTATCAAGCACAATTTGAAGCAATGCAGCGTTTTAAAGCATTGCCTGATTTTGTTGAAATTTTCCCCGCTCACGAATATACTCAAAGTAATCTAAAATTTGCGGTAACGGTAATGCCGTCAAGTTGTGCTTTGTTAGAATATCAGGAGCAAGTTGATATTTTGCGAGCTCAACATAAACCGACACTACCGACGACGCTGTATAAAGAAAAGCAAATAAATCCTTTTCTTAGAGCGACGACATTAGCCGAATTTAAAAATTTACGTGAACAAAAAGATCACTTTTAAGACAAAATAACAAGTATAAAGAATAAAATGAAAGATACATTACGCATTGCGACGCGCCAAAGTCCTTTGGCATTATGGCAAGCCAATTTTGTTAAGGCGGAATTAGAAAAACATTTTCCTGAATTGCAAATTGAACTTGTTACTATGGTAACGAAAGGCGACATTATTTTAGATACACCACTCGCTAAAATTGGTGGTAAAGGGCTTTTTGTTAAAGAGTTAGAATTGGCATTACTTGAAAATCGAGCAGATATTGCTGTTCATTCAATGAAAGATGTGCCGATGACTTTTCCTGAAGGTTTAGGATTGGCTGTCATTTGTGAGCGAGAAGATCCACGTGATGCTTTTGTTTCTAATCAATATCAAAGTTTAGATGAATTACCCAAAGGTGCGGTTGTTGGGACATCGAGTTTACGCCGTCAATGTCAGCTAATGGCTGCCTATCCGCATTTAGAGATTAAATCTTTACGTGGTAATGTGGGAACACGTTTAAGTAAATTAGACAATGGCGAATACGATGCGATTATTTTAGCTTCAGCCGGATTAATTCGTTTAGGTATGCCGGAGCGTATTCGTAGTTTTATTTCCGTTGAACAATCATTACCGGCAGCAGGGCAAGGCGCAGTTGGTATTGAAACACGTTTAGATGATCAACGCGTGTTGAGCTATTTGGCCAAATTAAATCATCAACCAACGGCATATCGTGTGATTGCTGAACGGGCGATGAATGCGCATTTGCAAGGGGGCTGCCAAGTGCCAATTGGTGGTTTTGCGACATTAGAAAATGATGAATTGACCCTCAATGCCTTAGTGGGTTCATTAGATGGTTCAACGATTATTCGAGCTTCAGGTGTTGCGCCGGTCGATAAAGCTGAACAGCTTGGCATTGAGGTTGCAACTAAATTATTGGCACAAGGTGCAGATAAAATTTTAGCCGAAGTGTATGCTGATTAAAGATGAATATATTAGTCACACGTCCTGATGAAAGAGGACAAGAGTTAGTTGATTTATTGCAACAGCAACAAATTTTTGCCATTCATCAACCTCTTTTTACTATTGAAAGTGGGCGAGAGTTGCCACTTCTACCTTCGTTATTTAGCCAACTTAATGAAGGGGACTATGTTTTTGCGGTCTCTAAAAATGCGGTAGATTTTGCACATCAAACGATGACACAAACAGGTTTTAAATTTCGTTCAGATTTGCATTATTTTTCTGTGGGACAGAGAACGGCAACCTATTTCGCTGGTAAAAGCGAACAAGCGGTAAAATATCCGATCTGTTTTGAAAATAGTGAAGGGTTGCTAGAATTACCTGAAATGCAAAATATTCAGGGGAAAAATATTGTTATTCTACGTGCTGAAACCGGTCGAGAATTTTTTGCAAAAGAAGCGGTAAAACGTGGTGCAAGCGTGCAAAACGTAGAGTGTTATCGCCGTGTGCCGAGTGCTGAAAATTTATCAGAAAAACTCAGTTTAGCAAAACGAGTAGGCATTGATACGATAATTGTAACAAGTAGTGAAATACTGGCTTCGTTGATTGAAAATACGGTTGATGAAGATAAAGACTGGCTTCTCAGCTGTAAGCTCATTGTTATAGGGCATCGTATTGCAACAATAGCTAAACAGAGTGGTTGGGGAAGTGATAAAATTGTGGTATCGCCTAAAGCCGATAATCAAACAATTCTAGCAGTTTTAACAGAATTGCAATAATTCCCGCATAAAATGGTGGGAACAACCTTAAAAATAGAGGTAATTATGTCAAAGAAAAAAGTTATTGATGAAACAGTAGAACAAGCGGTTGAAACTTCAGAAAATTTTGCAGAAGAACTTGCAAAACAAGAAGAAAATACGACCGCTTCTGAACCCGTTTCAAAACAACCTGAACAAGTGATTGTTAAAAAAGGTGGGACAGGGATTGCTTTATTGGCCCTATTAGTTGCATTAGGTATTGGTGGTGCCGGTTACTACTTCGGTTCACAAAAATTAGTTGAGGTAGAAAATCAGCTACAACAATTAGCCCAAAAGACTTCACAACAAGCGCCATTAGAGCAGGCTTCTTTTGATAAAGAAAAAGCACAAATTAATGAGTTAGCGACAGCTTACGAGAAAGCGCAAGCTCGTATTGCCCAATTAGAACAAGAGCAATCTTCCTATTCGAACCAAATTGTAGGGCTTCAATCTCAAATTCAACGTTTGGGAAATAATGCACCACAAGTAGACTCAAGTGCTTGGGTATTATCAGATGCGAACTTTTTATTAAATAATGCAGTAAGAAAGTTAGTCGTAGATACGGATGTTGAAACGGCAAAAAGTTTATTATTAGAAGCGGATAGTGTATTAAGTAAAATTGCTAATCCACAAATTACCTTAGTAAGAAATGCGATTAAGGCTGATTTGGTAAGTTTGAATAATGTTAATCAAGTGGATCAAAATGCATTAATGCAACGCTTAACAACGTTAGCAAATAGTTTAGATGATCTGCCAATGGTGGATAATGATGCACAAGAAAATCAAAGTTCGGAGAATGTCAGTGATTCGATTGATGATTGGCAACAAAACATTGAAAAAACAGCAAATTCTTTCTTAGATAAATTTATTCGTGTGAGCGATAAAAATAAAGCAGAAGAAAAAGTCTTTATTGCACCGAACCAAGAAGTTTATTTAAGAGAAAATATACGTTTACGTTTACAAATTGCGATTTTAGCGATTCCTCGTCAGCAAAATGAGCTCTATAAGAAATCATTAGATGCGGTAAGCACTTGGATTCGTAGCTACTTTGACACACAAAATGAGAATGTGAAAAACTTCTTAAAATCACTTGATGAATTAAGTGAGCAAACAATTTACATTGATGTACCTGAAAAATTACAAAGTGTCGCTGTTCTTAACGATATTTTGAAGAAAGAACCTCAAAAAGTAGAAAAAATTGAGATTAAAGAAGAAAAAGCATTAGTTGAACCGGCTGTTGAAGCCCCTAAAGTGGAAGACGTTGCAACACCAACGGATAAACCGGCAGAAGCACCTGCTGCGGTACAACAATAGGAGGCAACTATGTTTCGTGTTCTTTTCTTAATGTTATTAGTGCTTGCTGCACTTATTGCAGGGCCTTATTTGGCAGGTCATCAAGGTTATGTCCGTATCGAAACGGATACAAAAGTTATCGAAATGAGTTTAGTTATGCTCGTGGTATTTTTTGTATCTGCAATGGCGGTTTTATATGCTGTTGAATGGGCGATTACTCGTTTTTGCCGTTTAAGCAAAGGTTCTTACGATTGGTTCTTTAACCGCAAACATAAGAATGCTCAGCAAGAAACCTTAGAAGGTTTAATGCGCATGAGTGAAGGGGATTATTCCAAAGCTGAAAAATTATTTAGTAAAAATGCCAAATATGCAGATGAACCAGTATTAAATCTGATTAAAGCGGCAGAAGCAGCGCAACAACGAGGCGATGATTTTGAAGCAAATCGATATTTAATTGAAGCAAGCAAATTAGGTGGCATGAATAATGTTGCGGTGGAATTAGCTCGAGCGAAAATTTTAGTTCAACAAGGCAAATTACCGGCAGCACGTAGTGCAATTGATAGCTTGCTTGAATTAGCTCCGAATAATACAGAAGTATTGCGTTTAGCAATCCGTATTTACCAAGATTCAAAAGCATACATTGCTTTAGATAGTATTTTAGAAGCAATTGGTCAACGTAGTTTCTTATCAACTGAAGAATATGAAATGTTAGAACATTTTGTCGATGATGGATTACTTGATGAAGTTATGAATGAAACCGGACAAGATGGCTTATTACGTTGGTGGGAGGAACAACCAAGTCGCCGCCGTAAATCGGTTTATGCACGTGTTGGCTTAATCAAACGCTTGATTGATAGTGATGATCATGAATCAGCACAAGAGTTGGCATTAGAAACCTTGAAAAAATACGAAGATGAGCAACTTGTTCCATTATTTGAACAACTTACTCGCTTACAAATTGATGAAAATGCTAAATTAGTTAAAGTGTTAGCAAAACGTGCTTCAAAAGCGGAAACAAAATATACGGATGATTATGCGAGAGCATTAGGCTATATTTATGCGCGCGAAGGACGATTTGAACAATCTAAAGCGCAGTTTATTATCTTGCTTGACCACGAAGAGTGCATTGCAAATGACCGTATCATGGCGCTTTATGTGGCAGAGCGTACGGGAGACCTTGCATTAGCAGAACGTATTCGCCAAATTAACTTAAAAGAAGTTAATTTGAAAGATGCAAGTCAAGAGCCTGTGGTTGCATTGATTGAGCATACTGATAATTAGGTTTAATCCATAGAAAAAAGCCGTTTTATACTTTTGTGTAAAACGGCTTTTCGTTTATTGACTAATAGCCAGTTTGGTTTTCAAACCAACTTTCTAAAATTAAGCAAGCTGAAATGGCATCGACTTTGCCTTTTTTTAATGCTTTATAGCCACCTCGGGAAAAAATTTCAGCTTTAGCTTCTACGGTGGTTAAGCGTTCATCTTGCAACTCAACGGGTAAATTAAATCGCCCATTTAATCGGTTAGCGAACTTTTTAGCACGTTGCGTAAGGGGTTGCTCCGTTCCATCCATATTGAGAGGTAATCCGACAACTAATACATCGGGTTGCCATTCTTGAATAACTTTTTCAATTTGTGCCCAGTCCGGAATACCGTCTTGTGCTTTAAATGCGGGTAAGCCTTGTGCGGTGCCGGTAATACTTTGCCCAACAGCACAACCAATACTGTAAGTGCCAAAATCAAAAGCAAGAACCGTTTTTGTCATCGCTTTAATTCCTCTTTTTTTAATAATAAATGATAATAATCCCATGCAAAATAACGACCGGGATCTTGCTTTCTACCAGGGGAAATATGCTGATGTCCGGTAATTCGATAATCCGTAATCAATGGATATTCCGCTTGAATAGTACGAGTTAATTTTGCCAAAGTTTGATATTGTGCTTCTGTAAAAGGTTGGTTATTCGAACCCTCTAATTCAATGCCGATTGAAAATTCATTACATTTCTCACGTCTTTCAAAGCAAGATAAACCTGCATGCCACGCCATCTGGTTGAAATTAACATATTGCGTAACTTCACCTTGACGATTGATTAAGCAATGAGCAGAAACTCGGAGATCTTTGATTTCTTGAAAATAAGGATGCACATTGGGATCTAATTTCCCTTGGAAAAAGAGATCGATAAAATTTTCGCCAAATTGTTCAGGTGGTAAGCTAATATAATGAATCACTAAGAGTGAAATATCTTTGGGATCAGGTCGCTCATTAAAATGAGGGGAGGCGACTTGCCTATGTTCAGTAAGAACACCATCTTTTATTTGCATTTTCTTCTCGTTGCATAAGGGATTTATGGTAGAATTTTAGCAAAATTTTACCGCTTATACAGCGATAACAGTAAAAAGAGAATTTGTATGTTAAGTTACCGCCACAGCTTTCACGCTGGAAATCACGCCGATGTTTTAAAACACATTGTGCAACTCCTTATTTTGCAATCATTAAAACAGAAAGAGAAAGGTTTTCTCTATTTAGATACACACTCTGGTGTAGGTCGTTATAGTTTATTGAGTGCCGAGTCAGAAAAAACAGGGGAATATTTAGAAGGGGTTGCTCGTTTATGGGAACGAAATGATCTCCCTGAAGAAGTTGCGCTTTATATTGATGAGTTAAAGAAAATTAATCGTGGCGAAAAATTAAAGTATTATGCAGGTTCGCCATTATTAGCGGTGCAACAACTTAGAGAGCAAGATCGTGCGATTCTTACGGAATTACACCCCAATGATTTTCCACTGCTACGCCAAGAATTTGCGAAAGCCAAAAATGTAGTAACGAAGCGAGAAAATGGTTTCCAACAATTGAAATCGGCATTACCACCGAAAGAACGCCGTGGTTTTGTGCTGATTGATCCCCCTTATGAACTGAAAGAAGATTACGAGTTAGTGGTAAAAGCGATTGAAGAAGGCTACAAACGCTTTGCTACAGGAACCTATGCAATTTGGTATCCTGTGGTGTTACGCCAGCATACCAAAAGAATTGTTCGTGGCTTGCAAAACACAGGAATTCGTAAAATTTTACAAATAGAGTTAGCGGTACGTCCTGATTCAGATCAACGAGGCATGACGGCAAGCGGTATGATTGTGATCAATCCACCTTGGCAACTAGAAGCTCAAATGAAAAAAATCTTGCCATATTTAACCGAAGTGCTTGTGCCAGAAGGTACTGGTAGTTGGACGGTTGAATGGATTACGCCTGAATAAACATGATTATTTTAATAAGCGGTTATTTTTAATCAATATTTTGCAATTTTGGGAAGAAAACAATGGAACAATACAAACACGATTTTATTGAATTTGCACTAAGCCGTAATGTCTTAAAATTTGGCGAATTTACTTTAAAATCCGGCAGACAGAGCCCTTATTTCTTTAATGCCGGATTATTTAATACTGGGCGTGATTTAGCAAAATTAGGTGAATACTACGCTCAGGCTATTCAAGCCAGCCAAATTGATTATGACGTATTATTCGGACCAGCCTATAAAGGGATTCCAATTGCAACAACTGTCGCTGTTGCTTTAGCAAATCAGTTTAATGTGGATAAACCTTGCTGTTTTAACCGTAAAGAAGCGAAAGATCACGGCGAAGGCGGAAATTTGATTGGTAGCCCATTAAACGGAAAAATTCTGTTGGTGGATGACGTCATTACTGCAGGTACGGCAATCCGTGAGTCAATGGAAATTATCAATGCTAATAATGCAACCCTTGCAGGTGTGATGATTGCGTTAAACCGTAAAGAGAAAGGCAAAGGCGAACTCTCTGCTATTCAAGAAGTTGAACGTGATTATGGTTGCAAAGTCTTTTCCATTATTGATTTTGATGATTTAGTTCAATTTATTGAAAAATCAGATAAATATGCCCCTTATTTGGCTTCAATGCGAGCTTATCGTGAGCAATATGGCGTGTAATCATGACTCTTGAATTGTCAAACCAAGTGCAACGATTTTTTGAAGTAAACTTCATAAGGTGTTTTCCAACCTAAACATTTACGTGGTCGTAAATTCAGTTTATTGATCACCTGTTGAATATCAACTTCGCTCCACTGATTGATGTCTTGGTGCTTCGGAAAGTATTCACGAAGTAACCCATTTGTATTTTCATTCGTTCCCCGTGTCCACGGTTGATGCGGCTCGGGGAAGTAAAATTCTACACCCAGTGCTTCTGTTACCAAACGATGTTGGGCAAATTCTTTACCACGGTCTGGCGTAATTGACCGCAATATATGTGAATCCAGCAATTCAATCATGGCTTTTTGGACTGCTTCGGCTTTTTTGGCAGGAATTTTCTTCACCAACTCAAAACGACTTTTGCGTTCCGTCAGCGTCAGCAAACAAGCTCCACCCGCTTTACCCAGTACGGTATCGGCTTCCCAATGTCCAAAGCGACTGCGATTTTGCGCCGAAATGGGACGGTCGTTCAAATGGTTGGATATCTGAATTTTGCCACGTTTTTCATGATGATTTTTTGTATGCCGTGTTTTGCCTTTGTGGCGCAGTTTGCGACTGGCTTTGCGTTCGCCTATATCAAACAACCCTGAATAAATACCACGATAAATGGTTGAATAACTAATGGATAATTCAGATTTTTCCAATTTTAATCGTGCGCTGATTTGTTCGGGCGACCAGTTTTCTGTCAGAAACTTTTCTTGCACCAAATTGAAATATTCAGGCTGCTCTAATTTGCGCTGTGCTTTGCTATTTTGACGATGCTTCAAATAGCTGTTTTGTGCGTTCGTTGCACTGTAGCTTTCTAGAGCGTGTCGTTTCAGCTCGCGAGAAATGGTGCTGGAGCTACGTCCCAGTGCTTTGGCAATTTCTGCTTGTTTTTTGCCCTGTGCGAGTAAAATCATTATCTTTTCTCGCTCGTTTATTGTAAGATGTCGGTAGGAAGTACTCATCATTTGGAAGTGGTTTTTGTGTGGAAACAAAATTATATTCTAGTTGATGAGTACTTCTTTTTTTGTTGCACTTGGATTGTAAATTCAGCCTAATAAAATAACCGCTTGTTTCTATAATTTAAACAAGCGGTTATTTTTTTATCTTTTTTACAATATGAAATTCATTCATATTAAAAAGGAAAATAATTCAGCGGCTAAATATAGCCTTTTTATTGCCGAAGTGAAAAGATTCCCTTAGGATTAAAGACACAAAATTAAACCAATAATAAGGAGAATAAAATGGCTAAAACATTACCTTTACATGCAGATACCGTTGGATCGTATTTACGTACAGATGCTTGGAAACAGGCTCATGCAGACTATAAAGCAGGTAAAATTTCATTAGAAGCCCGTGATGAAATTGTTGAGCAAGAGGTTAAAAATTTAGTTGAAGCACAATTAGCCGCCGGAATTCAGGTGGTTACCGATGGTGAATTTCATCGCTCTTGGTGGCATATTGATTTCTTAGAAAATTTAAACGGCATTGAAGGTTATGTGCCAGAAAAAGCCTATGCATTTAAAGGTGTAGAGGTTCGTCCTTATAATACTCGTTGTTGTGGTAAAGTTTCTTGGAATCCAAATCACCCTTTTATTGCGCATTTTAAAAAGTTTAATGCGATTGTTGCAGGGCGAGCTGTGGCGAAATTTACTATTCCGAGCCCAAATCAATTGATGTACCCAATTCAATGGGATACCGGTGTTTATGCAACACGTGAAGAATTTGCCAAAGATGTACAGCAAGCTTATAAAGAGGCAATTAAAGCATTTTATGAAGCCGGTTGTCGTTATTTACAAATTGACGATGTTTACTGGGGTTCACTTTGTAACAATTACCAGCAACCGACTTTTGAAGCCGATAAAGCACAAGCGGTGGCAAACATTCAGGCTATTTTAGCCGATAAACCGGCAGATTTAACCATTACAACACACGTTTGCCGTGGTAACTATAAATCTTCTTATCTTCTAAGCGGAGCTTACGATCCTATTGCTGATGGGTTATTTGCCCAAACCAATTATGATGGCTATTTCCTTGAATATGATGATGAACGTTCCGGCGGTTTTGAGCCTCTCAAACATTTTGCTAATAATAAAGGGCGAGTTGTATTAGGCTTAATCAGTTCTAAATTCCCTGAACTTGAAGATAAAGAACAAATTAAAGCCCGTATTTTGGAAGCGGCAAAATACGTGCCATTAGAGCAACTTTGCTTAAGTCCACAATGTGGCTTTGCATCTACTGAAGAAGGAAATATTATGACCGAAGCCCAACAATGGGCAAAAGTCCGCCATGTGGAAGAAATTGCTAAAGAAATTTGGGGCGAAGATTAGTTAAAAGAGTAATAAAAAAGACCGCTTGTGGAGTGCAGAGCAGAACGACAAGCGGTCTTTTTTTTAGCTTATTTTTGCATATTTTTTCTGGCGTTCAGCCAACCATTCGGAAAGAAAAAGTGCCAATAGCGAAATCGCAATAGCAACAGCACAAAGGCGTGCGGCGGCAAGTTCACCGTTTGGCGTCTCGATAAAGGTAAATAATGCAGCCGGAATGGTTTGTGTTTGATTTGGTATATTGGAGACAAAGGTAATTGTTGCACCAAATTCACCTAGCGAACGGGCAAAACCTAACACCGCACCGGCAATAATTCCCGAAAATGAAAGGGGAAGATTAAGGGTAAAAAAGACCTTAATCGGCGTTGCGCCTAAGGTTCTGGCTGCTTGTTCCAGCTTAGGATCAATCGCATCAAAGGCTAAGCGGATAGAACGAACCATAAGCGGAAATGCCATAACCATTGAGGCTAATACCGCTCCTTTCCAAGAAAAGCTAAACGAAAAGTGAAACCACTCCCATAGGTATTGCCCAATAACGCCTCGTTTTGCCATTGAGATTAAAAGTAGATAGCCAATTACGACTGGGGGAAGTACCAAGGGTAAATGCACGATGCCATTGAGTAAATTTTTCCCCCAGAAATTTTTACGGGAGAGAAGCCAAGCAATCCAGATCGCAAAAGGTAAGGCTAGGATAATCGCAATAGAAGCGACTTTTAAACTCAAGAAAATGGCATTGAGTTCTTGTTGTGAAAATGTCATCATCAGAAAACCAAGCAAGCGGTCGTAAAATATTTTAAGATTACGACCGCTTGTATTTGTTGAGATTATTGAACAGGGTAGAAACCGGCAGCTTCAAATTTTGCTTTAGCTTCAGGGGTTTTTAAAAAATCTAAAAATTTCTTCGCTTCAGGCTTGCTACTAGTGGTTGCTGCAGGGTAAACCACTTCGCCATAGCTCTCTTGAGGGAACACCGCTACAATTTTCACTTTATCTGCGGATACTTTTGCATCCGTCGAATAAACAATACCTAAAGGCGCTTCATTGCGTTCAACAAAAGATAACGCATCTCGCACATTTTTCGCTCGAGCAAGTTTGTTTTCAACATCGCCCCATACTTTGTAGTATTCAAGTGCTTTCTTCGCATATTTACCTGCCGGAACGTGATCTGGATCGCCCACAGAAAGATAGCTGTCGGCTAATTCTTTGCTGAAATTCACAGATTGAATATTCTCAGCTTGAATTTTGCTGGAAATAGGTGCAATAAGTACAAGATCATTTTTGACTAATACTTCAACATTTTGGGTTTTGCTTGGTTGTTTTTCTTTAACGTAGTCCATCCATTTCGTATCTGCGGAAATAAACACATCGGCAGGCGCATCTTGTTCAATTTGTTTAGCTAAAACAGAAGAAGAAGCAAAAGAGAAGGTAACTTTATCTTGAGGATATTTTTGTTCGAAATCTTTATTGATTTCTTGCAAAACGTTAGTCATAGAAGCCGCTGCGAATACGGTAATATTTTCTGCAGAAGCGGTGGTTGAAAGTAAGGCAAAAGCACTTGTCAAAGCAAGTGTGGTTAATGTTTTTTTCATACTAAGTTCCTTAAATAATTGGCACGAGAGAACAACGGGCAAGATAATCCTAATTTGGCAAAATCTCTCTCGTGCAATCCGTGGCAATGAAATTAGGAACGTAATCCTACCCCCTTCTCAATCAGTGAGAAGGCAACCCAGTATAACACAATTGTAAAACAACCCAATACGATAAATGTATAAATGACAGGAACATCACTAATGCCTAAAAAACCGTAACGGAAGCCGTTGATCATATAGACAATTGGATTGAATTTAGATACCTGTTGCCAGAATTCAGGTAAAAGCGAAATCGAATAAAATACACCACCTAAATAGGTTAGAGGTGTCAATACAAAGGTTGGAATTAACCCAACATCGTCAAAAGATTTCGCAAAAATCGCATTGATTAAGCCGCCTAAAGCAAAGCTGATTGTTGTGAGTAATAAGGTAATCAGAATAATTGCCCAAGAATGAATATCAAATGACACAAAACAAAGAGCAACTAACATCACGAGAATACCAGCCAAGCCGCCACGCATTATGCTCCCTGCAACATATCCCCAAATAATATCGTGGCTAGAAAGCGGCGAAACGAGTAATTCTTCGTAGGTTTTGGTAAATTTGCCTAAAAAGAAAGAGGACGCGGTATTAACGTAAGAAGCTGTAATTGCTGTCATCATCACTAAACCGGGCGCGATAAATTGCATATAGCTGACGCCGTGCATATCGCCGATTCGCCCACCAATCAATTTCCCAAAAATCAAAAAATAGAGTGTGGTTGTAATAATTGGAGGGACGAGCGTTTGCTTCCAAATACGTAGTACTCGGCGAGATTCTTTGGTTGCAAGGGTTAAAAAGCCTGTTAAATTCATATTAGTTTGCCATTTTCATAAAAAGCTCTTCCAAGCGGTTGGATTTATTTCGCATGCTTAACACTTCAATATTATGTTGAGCCAGCTGCTGGAAGAGATTAGTTAAACCTTGTTTACGTTTAACTTCAACTTCAATTGTATTTTCATCTAACCATTGATATTGATAATGCTCAATGACAAGCGGTTGATTTTTCTCTGAATGTTGCAAATCCAGCACAAAAGTTTCAGTTTCCAATTTAGAGAGCAGGGTTTTCATCGAAGTATTTTCAATGAGTTTTCCATTTTGAATAATGCCGATATTACGGCATAAATTTTCCGCTTCTTCCAAATAATGGGTCGTCAGAATAATGGTTGTGCCTTGTTGATTGAGTTCTCGAAGAAAATCCCAAAGCGAACGGCGAAGTTCAATATCGACCCCTGCTGTTGGTTCATCAAGTATGAGAAGTTTTGGTTGGTGCATTAACGCTCGGGCAATCATCACTCGTCTTTTCATACCGCCGGAAAGTTCTCGGGTAAGATGATGACGTTTTTCCCATAAGTCGAGCTTTTTCAGCCATTTTTCAGCACGGATTAAGGCTTCCTTCAGTGGAATACCATAGAAACCGGCTTGTTGAGTGAGTACATCAATTACTTTCTCAAACTGGTTAAAATTAAACTCTTGAGGAACTAAGCCAATTTGTTGCTTTAATTGCACTTTTTGGTTATCTAGGTCGTAGCCAAAAACCTTGACCGTACCGCTGGTTTTATTCACTAAGGAGCTAATAATACCGATAGTCGTTGATTTCCCTGCGCCATTATGTCCGAGGAGCGCATAAAAATCGCCTTGTTCAACGATAAGATCAATGCCTTTTACTGCCTGAACACCAGTCGGGTAAGTCTTTACCAAATTTTGGATTTCTAATGCGTACATAGCTTTACTTTGTTTTTATATGTGCCTTTGGATTAGCAACGGCACGAATGGTAGATTCATCGATTTCAGCATCAAATGCTTGTCTGAGTAACATTAGCTTTTCATCTGAAAAAAGCGCATTTTTAGCATCTACGGTTAATTGTTCAAAAATAGCTCGGCGAATTTCAAGGGGCGTTTTGTTTTCAGCACTTTCGCCAAGCGTTAATTGATAAGTAAAGCCCTTTTCTAATAATGCTGTTGCAAGGCTTTGACGAGATTCCAGATTGTCTAAATGTGCCATAGCTGGTTTGAGTACTAAATGTAATTCGTTATTTTGGGTATCACTTAAATAGCTATTTAAGGCAAGCTGACGAGATAATCCGCCTAATGCTAATTCATTGACTAATTTACACCATTTATCTTGTTCACAAGAGAGTGAGATTGTTTTTTCAACCAGCTCAGGCGTTCTTTCTTGTAAAATCGCTTGTTTGATATCAGAAGGTTTAGCACTTTCGTCTTGATTTTCTAATTCGGGATTAAGCCAAGTCCAGCGATATTCTTCATCGCTTGTTGGCTTAGCGATCGCAACCGGTTTAGCGTTCGCTTTTTCTTGCGTTGCTTGTTGTTGTGCAACGGCTAAATTCATAAAACGTTCTTGAAGATTAGCCGGTTGCTTATTCGTATTGATTGGTTTAGGTGAAACTAACTCAGGCTTTTTTTTTTCTGTTTGATCGAGCTGAGCTTGCGTTTCTTGTAACTGTTTACGAGCCTGCATTGCGGCCAATGCAGCTGAAACGCCTTGCGCTGGCATTTCAGTTGAAATCGGCGCACTTACATTTGATGAAGCGGTCGGGTTTTGCGATGCTTTTGCAATATGTTCATTATTTTGAACCGCTTGTTTTGGCGAAGACTCTTTCGCTAAACGCTCACGTAATTGAGCTATGTTATCCTGTGTAGTACGTGTCGGTTGTTGAGTAATTTGTTGTGGTGCAACGCTGCTTTGAGTTTGCTGAGGCGCAACATTCAGGTTAATGGCTTCTGTACGCTTAGGGTGGAAAGCCAATGCTCGTAAGAATGTCATCTCAACACCTGAACGCTGTTCAGGGGCGAGAGGAAGTTCTTTTTTGCCCATTAAAATCACTTGGTAGAAGAATTGGATATCCTCCGGTGCCATTTGTTTGGCAAGAAAATGGATTGCACTCTCTTCTTGCTCGGCAGATTTGACCAATTGTAACATAGCAATTTGATGTAGCACATCTGCAACATCGTTAAGGAGTTGGTTCCAATCTACCCCTTTTTCGGCTACGTTTTGGATAACAGCCATAACTTTTTCGCCATCAGCATTAGCAAGTGCCATAATCAGCTCAAGCGGTTGATGATCATCAATTAGCCCAAGCATTTGGCTGACCGCAGAAAGCGTTATATTGGCATTACTTACAGCAATAGCCTGATCAGTTAGACTGAGTGAATCTCGAATACTACCTTCAGCCGCTTTTGCTAATTTTTCGATAGCCGCCGTTTCATAGGGGATTTGCTCTTCTTTTAAGATAAATTCTAAATGATGAGCAATTTGCGTTTGATCGAGCGCACGCAAATGAAATTGCATACAGCGAGAGAGGATCGTAATCGGTAATTTTTGTGGATCTGTGGTTGCCAGCAAAAATTTGACATATTCAGGAGGCTCTTCAAGGGTTTTTAATAACGCATTGAAGCTATGACGAGAGAGCATATGCACTTCGTCAATCAGGTAAACCTTAAAACGCCCAACGGTAGGTTTGTATTGAACGTTATCTAATAATTCACGAGTATCTTCAACTTTGGTACGTGAAGCCGCATCAATCTCAATCAGATCAATAAAACGCCCTTCTTCAATGGCTTTACAGTTAGCACATTCTCCGCAAGGCGTAGCCGTAATACCGGTTTCGCAGTTTAGTCCCTTGGCAAATAAACGAGCAATAGAGGTTTTGCCGACACCACGAGTACCTGAAAAAAGATAAGCGTGATGAAGCCTGCCTTCTCGTAAACCATTTTCGAGGGCAGATAAAACATGTTGCTGTCCAACAACTTCAGAAAAACGTTGTGGGCGCCATTTACGGGCTAAAACTTGATAACTCATATTTTGGAAAATTAATGACCTTCAAAGCTCACTAAAGTGAAAGAGTTAATACCTTCTTGCTCTAAGCGTTCTTTACCACCTAAATCAGGTAACCAAATCACGAAAGCAGCGTGCTCTACTTTACCACCTAAACGACGAATGAGTTTTGCAGTGGCATCAATAGTGCCGCCGGTTGCCAATAAGTCATCAATCATTAACACATTATCTTGTGCATTGATTGAATCGGTATGAATTTCTAACGTATCTTCGCCATATTCTAAAGCGTAAGATTGCGAAATCACTTCACGAGGGAGTTTTTTCGGTTTACGAACCAATACAAAAGGCACGCCTAACGCTAAAGCCACGGGTGCACCAAAAATAAAGCCACGAGATTCTGTGCCTACAATTTTTGTAATGCCTTTATCTTTAAATTCCGCCACGATCGCATCAATGGTTGCTTGGAATGCCGCCGGAACTTCAAGTAATGACGTGATATCACGGAAAATAATGCCTTCTTTTGGGTAGTTAGGAATAGATTTGATAGACGATTTAATTAAATCTAATTGGTTCATTTTTTAACCTTTTATAAAAAACAAAATAACTTAAGGAATTTAGACAAAAATGATCAAAAAAACAAGGAATATCGTTGATAAATTCAAAAAAATAACCGCTTCATCTCCAAGCGGTTATTTTTTCAACGTGGTTTACAAGCATTTAGCCGGTTTGGGTAAACCTGCAATTTTTGTCGCTTGCTTAGCCGGTCCATCAGGAAACAGTCGTTGTAAGTAACGGCTATTGCCCTTTTCTTCGCCAAATTTTTGCGACATCGCTTTAACCAACATTCGAATTGCCGGCGAAGTTTTGTATTCTTGATAGAAATCTCGGACTAACCAGATAATTTCCCAATGTTCTGCCGTTAATTGAATTTGCTCTTTTTCGGCAATTTTTTCAGCTAATTCAACCGACCAGTCATCAAGATTTTTAAGATAGCCACTTTCATCTGTTGGGTAGTTGGTTTGGTTTAACTCAATGGTATGCATAAAATAAAAAGTGCCACAGCTGTGGCACTCTCCGAAAATTTAAGGATTAGTCATCGCTACCTAATACACCAAAGATTTGTAAGAAACTTACAAAGAGGTTGTAAATAGATACGTATAAATCGACAGTTGCACGAATATAGTTAGTTTCGCCACCGTGAATAATATTGCTGGTTGCTAATAAAATTGCACCGCTTGAGAAGATAACAAATAATGCACTCATCGCTAAACTTAATGCTGGAATCGCTAGGAAAATATTAGCGATAATGCCAACTAAAAGCACAACAAATAGTGCCATCATCATACCACCTAAAAAAGACATATCTTTTTTCGTGGTCAGTACATAAGCCGAGCAAGCGAAGAATACTAATGCGGTTGCACCTAATGCAAGCGCCACAACATCGCCTAATCCTGCACCTAAATAACGATTTAAAATAGGACCAAGGGTATAACCTAAGAAGCCGGTTAAGGCAAATACACTTAAAATACCCGCACCACTATTTGCGGTTGCATTGGTTAAAAATAATAAGCCATAAAAACCTACTAATAATCCCCACCAAGGTAGCGCAGGTGCATTCATTGTCATTGCAATAAAAGCAACTACCGCAGAGAAAGTGAGTGTCATACCTAATAAAAGATAGGTGTTACGCAACACTTTGTGTGTGCTGATTAAAGATTCACTACGAGCATAGCCCTGTGTTAAACGATTTTCCATATATTCTCCTAAGAAACGGAAAGTCAAAAATTCATTTGCTATTTATGGACGAAAAACCATAAATCAAGTGCAAAATTATCTGTAATTTCACGTAAAGTCAATCGAAAAATCAGTTTAAAATGTGATAAACTCTTCCCATAAATTTTCTTTCTGCAAGCCACAACAATGAAACTGAATTTTCCAACTTATTTAACTTTATTTAGGGTCGCTCTGATTCCGCTTTTTGTCGTTGCATTTTATCTGCCAACCCCTTATGCACCAGAAATTTCGACTTTGATTTTCTTTATTGCTTCTATTACCGATTTATTTGATGGCTATTTAGCCCGTAAGTGGAATCAAACCACGAGATTGGGCGCATTTTTGGATCCCGTTGCCGATAAAGTACTTGTTGCAGCAGCTTTTGTTTGCGTGGTTGAATATTACCATACATGGTGGATTACCATTCCGGTAAGCATTATGATCGGGCGAGAAATTATTATTTCTGCATTAAGAGAGTGGATGGCTGAAATTGGCGAAAGAGCGAGCGTTGCCGTTTCTATTTGGGGGAAAGTGAAAACAACAGCACAAATGTTGGCATTAGGCGGTATGCTATGGCGACAAAGTGAATTTATGGAAATTCTTGCCTTTATCTTACTTTATATCGCAGCGATTTTAACCATTTGGTCGATGTTACAATATCTACAAGCCTCAAAAGGTAGCTTATTAAAATCTTAAATACTTTGTAGGGACACACTGCGTGTGTCCGTCTAATCTTTATTTTACGCAGAAACGATATTCATCGGACACACGCAGTGTGTCCCTACAACTCTATGTCAAAATTCGATTCCAAACAATTTCTTGCCGATACACCACATAACCCCGGTGTTTATCGTATGTATGACGATAAAGGCACGATTATCTATGTCGGTAAGGCAAAAGATTTAAAGAAACGTCTGTCGAGCTATTTTCGTAGCAATCTTGCCAGCCGAAAAACCGAAGCTTTGGTCTCGCAAATTGCTCATATTGATACCACCATTACCCATTCGGAAACCGAAGCCTTACTGTTGGAACACAATTACATTAAGGAAAATCAACCGAAATACAATGTGTTGCTTCGTGACGACAAATCTTACCCTTATATTTTGCTCACCAAACACCAGCACCCACGTTTAGCCAGCTTTCGGGGAAGCAAAAAAATTGCAGGGGAATATTTTGGGCCTTACCCAAATGCCGGAGCGGTGCGGGAAACCTTAAATCTGCTACAAAAACTGTTTCCGATCCGCCAGTGTGAAGACAGCTACTACAAAAACCGTTCTCGCCCTTGTTTACAATATCAAATCGGGCGTTGCCTTGCCCCTTGCGTTGAAGGCGTTTATTCCCAACGAGAATACGATCAACAGGTGGAGTATGTTCGCTTATTCTTACAAGGTAAAGATCAGCAAGTGATCGAACATTTGATTAGCAAAATGGAAAAAGCAGCGGAAGATCTGGATTTTGAAGCTGCCGCTCGTTTTCGAGATCAAATTCAGCAGGTGCGAGCGGTCACTGAAAAGCAATTTGTATCGAATGAACGTCTAGACGATCTCGATATTATTTCGATTGCCTATCAACACGGCATCGCTTGCGTGCATATTCTGTTTGTGCGACAAGGGAAAGTGTTAGGTAGCCGAAGCTACTTCCCCAAAGTACCGAACCATACGGAACTTGCCGAATTGAGCGACACTTTTATCGGACAGTTTTATTTACAGATGAACCAACATCGCACCATTCCGCACCAAATCATTATCGATCACCCCGTGAGCGAAGTGGAAGCCTTAGAAAAGGTATTGTCGGAACAAGCAGGGCATAAAGTGAGTATTACCGATAAGGTGCGTGGCGAAAAAAGCCGTTATCTCGCCCTTGCCAAAACGAATGCAATGGCGGCATTGACCTTACAACTCAAGCAAGACGCTCGTATTCAAACCCGTTATGAAGCCTTACAAGCGGTGCTTTCTTTGCCAAAAATTGCAAGAATGGAATGCTTTGACATCAGTCACACGATGGGCGAACAAACCGTCGCTTCTTGTGTAGTCTTTGATGAAAATGGGCCGCTAAAATCCGACTATCGCCGTTTCAATATTGAAGGCATTACAGGGGGCGATGATTATGCTGCGATGGAACAAGCCCTGCTCAAGCGTTACGATAAACCGCTTCCGCCTGAAAAAATCCCCGATATTATCTTCATTGACGGCGGAAAAGGGCAGTTAAACCGAGCGTTAGACACCTTTGCCAATCTCAAAGTGGAATGGGATAAATCCAAACCGTTACTTATCGGCGTGGCAAAAGGTGTAGAACGCAAAGCAGGGTTAGAAACCTTGCTGATCAGCAAATGGGACAAGGAAATCCACTTACCGCCCGACAGCCCTGCGTTACATTTAATTCAGCATATCCGTGATGAATCCCATAACCACGCCATTAGCGGGCACCGTAAGAAACGACAAAAAGCCTTTACCGAAAGTGGTTTAGAATCCATCGCTGGCGTTGGGGCTAAACGCCGTCAAGCCTTACTGAAATATCTTGGCGGTATGCAAGGGGTGAAAGCAGCAACTTTAGAGGAAATTCAGTCTGTACCGGGGATTTCAGCAGCCCTTGCGGAAACGATTTTTGATACTTTACATCACAGTTAGCGGTGGTTTTCAATGCAAAGCATAGATGAAATTAAGCTCTATCGTTATCGAATTCCTTGTCAAACCGGTGTGGTACTGCGAAAACAGCCATTAGTTGAGCGACAAGGTTTTATCATTCAACTGGAACGTTCGGGAAAAATGGGGTTTGGCGAAATTGCGCCGTTGCCGACCTTTAGTGCCGAAACGCTAGAAATGGCGGAGCAGCAGTTAAAATGTTGGTGTCAAAGTCTTACGCGAAATGTGGAGGATTTATATCCTTCGGTGGCATTTGGATTGAGCTGTGCCTTAGCAGAATTAGAGGGGGATTTAGGCGAAGAAGGGGCTTTTGAATCTGCTTTGCTATGCGATGGAAATATGGCAGCATTTAAGGCGAAACTTGCACAAACAAGCTCATCATTAGCTAAAATCAAGATTGGTTTTGATGCTAAGCAAGAAGGGCAGTTGGCAAACAGATTATTAGCCGAATTCCCTCAATTACAACTACGCTTAGATGCCAATCGGGCTTGGCAGCTGGCGCAAGCGGTCGAATTTGCACAACAAATTGCAAAATCATTGCGTTCTCGCATTCAATTTATCGAAGAGCCTTGCCAAACCCCACTATTATCTCGCCAATTTGCGCAACTTACGGGGATTGCTATTGCTTGGGACGAAACGGTAAGAGAGGCAGATTTTTGTGTTAAAAAAGAACCTTATTTAAATGCGATTGTCATTAAACCTACCTTAGTCGGCTCTTTGGCTAAATGTATTGATCTTATTCAACAAGCACATCAGCAAGGTTTGCAAGTCGTCATTAGCTCAAGTATCGAATCCAGTTTAGGATTAAGCCAATTAGCCCGTATCGCCAAACAATACACCCCTAAAAGTGTTGCCGGCTTGGATACTTTGCATTTAATGAAAGTACAACTCGTGCGAGCTTGGAACGGCTCATCGTTACCACTAGTGGATCTACAAAGCGAATTTATTGAACCGATACCATTTGCGTAAAAATCAAGAAAAACGACCGCTTGTAAAGTGAAAAGCGTATAATGATATAAGACGATAAAAGGAAAAATAAAATGAGATTAGATAAATTTATTGCAGAAAATACGGGGCTCACACGTTCACAAGCCGCAAAAGCATTGAAAAGCGGTTTGGTTACCGTAAACCAAAAGGTTGAAAAAAGTGGAGCAGTGAAAATTACGGCTCAGGATGAAATTCACTATGATGGCGAATTATTGGAATGGATGGATGAAGGGCAATATTTTATGTTGTATAAACCGCAAGGCTATGTTTGCTCTCACGATGATGGCGAATATCCAACGGTGTTCCAGTTTTTTGACTATCCATTAATGACTAAATTACATACAGCAGGGCGTTTAGACGTGGACACAACGGGGCTTGTTCTGCTAACCGATGACGGTAAATGGTCTCATCGAATTACCTCGCCTAAACACCATTGTGAAAAAACATATTTAGTCACTTTAGCCGATCCGGTTGAGGATTTTTACGCTCAACGATTTGAAGAGGGGATTTTGTTACGAGGCGAGCGAGAGCCTTGTTTACCGGCAAAAATGGAAATTTTAGATGACTATAATGTGAATTTAACCATAAGCGAAGGGCGATATCATCAAGTTAAACGGATGTTTGCGGCATTGGGAAATAAAGTAGAAGCTCTACATCGTTGGCGAATTGGCGCTGTTGTATTAGACGAAGATTTACAAGAAGGGGAGTTTCGCCCTTTGAACGAAGATGAAATTGGGAGTTTTTAATGACTGAAAGAAAACCACATCCGTGCTTTTTTATTATTCTCGGGATGATGGCTATGTTGCCCCCTTTGGCAATTGATATGTATTTACCTTCATTCCTTGATATTGCACGGGATCTTGATGTTTCTCAAGAAAAAGTCCAAACGACACTTGCCGTTTTTACCTTCGGCTTTGCGGTTGGGCAATTGTTTTGGGGGCCTATAGCAGATAGTTTTGGGCGAAAACCGATTATTTTGATTGGCTTAACGGGTGCGGCTGTGGCTGCTTATTTCCTCACTCACGTAGATAATATTGAAACATTTTATGTTTTAAGATTGATCCAAGGCTTGTGTGGCGCGGCACCTGCAGTCGTATTAGGGGCTTTAGTGAGAGATTTATTTGATCGTAACCGATTTGCACAAATGATGTCGGTAATTATGATTATCTCAATGTTAGCACCTTTATTAGCACCGATTATGGGCGGTTATATTGCCAAATACTTTCATTGGCACTCTATTTTTTACACTTTAGTGGCAATGGGCTTAGTGAGTGTTGTTCTTGTTTCGTGGAAAATTCCGGAAACCTTATCTACAGAAAAACGCCAACCATTGAAATTCGGGCAAATATTAAAGAATTTTGCCTCTTTATTATCACATAAAGCAACTTTAGGTTATGTGTTAGTCGGTGGTTTAACTTTTGCAGGTATGTTTTGTTTTTTAACATCCGGTTCGTTAGTTTATATCGGCATTTATGGTGTGTCGCAAGAGTATTTTGGTTATTTCTTTATGCTGAATATGATTGTGATGGTATCCATGACGGCAATCAATGGTCGATTAGTTACCAAAATGGGATCTGAAAAAATGCTCCGTTTTGGCTTAACGATGATGTTATTGGCGGGTATTTGGCTTGCGATCGTTGCAACCTTTAGATTGGGATTTTGGGCAATGGTTGTCGGGGTGCCGTTTTATGTAGGTATGCTTTCAACGATTGGGAGTAATGCGACCGCGGCGGTGCTGGATCGTTACCCTCAAATGGCAGGCACGGCAAATGCTGTTGCCGGGGTTGCTCGTTTTGGTATTGGTTCATTAGTTGGCGCATTGCTTTCTCAAATTGCTGTAACCAGTGAAAAACCAATGCTTTATGCGATGGCGATGTGTGTAACATCAGCAGCAGTGATTTATTATTTTTGTTGTTATCGTTCGGCAGATGCGCAAAAAGTATAAAATAATATAGAAAGTCAGCGGTTTAATTTTTATTTTCAGGAAATTAAACCGCTTTTCTTTTTAAAGAATATTCTGCTTTCTCTGTGCTTCTTTCCCCTTTTTCTGCCTTTTTATGCTATAATCTTGCACAATTTTTGCCTTGTTAGTAAGGCTTTCTTTTTAATAAATGAGATTAGGAAATTTCAATGAGCGAATTAGCCAAAGATATTACTCCCGTCAGTATTGAAGATGAATTAAAAACATCTTATCTCGATTATGCAATGTCTGTTATTGTTGGGCGTGCATTACCGGATGTGCGTGATGGTTTAAAACCTGTACATCGCCGAGTGCTGTTTTCTATGGATCAAAACAGCAATACATTTAACCGTCCTCACGTTAAATCGGCTCGTGTTGTGGGTGATGTTATCGGTAAATACCACCCTCACGGCGATTCAGCAGTATATGACACCATTGTACGTATGGCGCAGCCATTCTCGCTTCGTTATATGTTAGTGGACGGGCAGGGTAACTTTGGTTCGATTGATGGCGATGCACCAGCTGCAATGCGTTATACCGAAGTACGTATGCAGAAAATTACTCAGGAATTATTAACGGATTTAGATAAAGAAACCGTGGATTACTCGCCGAACTATGATGGCAAAGAGATGATCCCTGATGTACTTCCAACCAAAATCCCAGCCTTGTTAGTAAACGGTTCATCGGGAATTGCTGTTGGTATGGCAACCAATATTCCGCCTCATAACTTAAATGAAGTATTAGATGGTTGTTTGGCGTACATTGAAGATGAGCAAATTTCAATTGAAGAGTTAATGCGTCATATCCCTGGTCCAGATTTCCCTACTGGGGCGATTATCAATGGGCGTAAAGGGATTGAAGAGGCTTACCGCACAGGGCGAGGTAAAGTTTATGTTCGTGCGAAAGCAAGCGTAGAAACAACCGATAAAGGTCGTGAGCAAATCGTTGTAACTGAATTGCCTTACCAAGTTAATAAAGCAAAATTAATCGAAAAAATTGCGGAATTGGTAAAAGATAAGAAAATTGAAGGTATCAGCAAAATTGACGACTATTCGGATAAAAAAGGTATCTCGATTGTTATTGAAGTGAAACGTGATGCGGTCGCAGAAGTGGTACTTAATCATCTTTATTCACTTACCCAAATGCAGGTAACTTTTGGTATCAATATGGTGGCATTAGACAATGGTCAGCCAAAAGTATTGAACCTCAAACAAATTATTGAAGCCTTCGTGAAACACCGCCGTGAAGTGGTTACACGCCGTACGATTTTTGAATTGCGCAAAGCCCGTGAACGTGCACATATTTTAGAAGGTTTAGCGATTGCGTTAGCTAATATCGATCCTGTGATTGAGTTAATTCGTGCATCTAAAACGGCAGATGAAGCTCGTGAAGGTTTATTAGCTCGTGCATGGGAGCTCGGTAACGTAGCCCCAATGTTAGAAGCTGCTGGTGTAGATGCTTCTCGTCCGGAAGATTTACCGGCAGAATTAGGCGTACGTGATGGAAAATATTTCTTATCTGAAGCGCAAGCACGTGCGATCTTAGAATTACGTTTACACCGTCTAACCGGTTTAGAACACGAAAAAATCGTAGATGAATACAAAGCGTTATTGGTGGAAATCGGCGAATTATTACACATTTTAACCAGTCCGGAACGCTTAATGGAAGTGATCCGTGAAGAGTTAGAGCGTGTGAAAGCCGAATTTGGTGATGAGCGCCGTACAGAAATCACGGCAGCATCGGGCGACATCAATATCGAAGATTTGATTGCGCAAGAAGATGTGGTGGTAACGCTTTCTCACGCCGGATATGTGAAATATCAACCGTTATCAGACTACGAAGCACAACGCCGTGGCGGTAAAGGTAAATCGGCAACGAAGATGAAAGAAGACGATTTTATTGAGAAATTGTTAGTGGCAAATACACACGATACTATTCTTTGCTTCTCAAGCCGTGGTCGTTTATATCAATTAAAAGTATATCAATTACCACAAGCAAGCCGTGGCGCACGTGGTACGCCAATCGTGAACATTTTACCGCTTGTTAAAGAGGAAAATGAACGTATTACCGCAATTCTTCCGGTTCCAAATGGCGAGTTTAGTGCAGATAAATTCATCTTTATGGCAACTGCAAGCGGCACGGTGAAAAAAGTTTCATTAGATGCGTTTAGTAACGTGAGATCAAGCGGTCTCATTGCGTTAAAACTTCGCGAAGGCGATGAGTTGATTGGTGTGGATATTACCAACGGAGAGAGCGAAATTATGCTCTTCTCTGCACAAGGTCGAGTGGTGCGCTTTGCTGAAACTCAAGTCCGTGGTATGGGACGTGTTGCGACAGGGGTTCGTGGTATTAAACTGGCAACCACAGAAATTTCAGATGAAGTTGAAGATGTTGAAATTGAGACCGTTGAAAACGAAGATACAGAAGAAACATCAAGTGTGAATTTAACGACTGATAAAGTGGTTTCTTTAGTTATTCCACATACGCAAGGCGAAATTTTAACGGTAACACAAAACGGTTACGGTAAACGTACCGCATTAAGTGAGTACCCTGTAAAATCACGTGCAACAAAAGGGGTTGTATCGATCAAAGTGAATGAGCGTAATGGTAAAGTGGTTGCAGCTGTTCAAGTTGAAGAAAACGACCAAATTATGTTGATCACTGATGCCGGCACGTTAGTCCGCACTCGTGTAAATGAAGTGAGTTTAGTCGGACGTAACACCCAAGGCGTTCGTATTATCCGCACAGCTGATGATGAACACGTTGTGAGTTTAGAGCGCATCTGCGAAGTTGATGAAGAAGAGGACTTCGAAGAAGCCGAAGCCTAAATTATTTGTAATGGGCAAATCACATTTGCCCATTAAATTCATTTACCGTTTATAGGGGCTAATGTCATTAGCCCCAACAAAAACAAATTTCAAACGTTGTACCATTTCCACATAATCCCCCATTTTTTGCAAATTGTTTTATAAAAATAACCGCTTTCTTTTTCTTCGTTTTATTTCCGCAAACGTTTGCGTAAAATCAAAGAAATCCGTATAATCGCCTCAATTTTTTTACAATGAGGCATTTATGCAAAAATTACGTTATCCTGTTGATTCAAAACCTCCTTTTGGTTTAACCCTTCTTTTAGCCGCTCAGCACCTTTTGGCTGCGTTAGGCGGTATCATCGCGGTTCCTCTAGTTATCGGGAATGTGTTAAAACTTCCAACGCCGGATACAATTGTCTTAGTCAATGCGGCATTATTGGTTTCAGGGATTGTTACCATTATTCAATGTCGAGGCATTGGTCCGATTGGGTTACGTTTACCGAGCGTAATGGGCACAAGTTTTACGTTCGTAGCAGCGGCTCTTGCCATCGGTTTTAGTGAACACGGTGTTGCCGGTATTTTAGGGGCTTCACTTGTCGGTTCTCTTGTGATGATTATCGGCAGCTTTTTTATGCCTTATGTACGTAAATTATTCCCACCGGTGGTTACCGGCGTTGTGGTTATGATGATTGGTCTAAGTCTTATCCCTGTCGCGGTGGATTGGTTTGCCGGTGGCCAAAAAGGCGATCCGCATTATGCTGATCCGGCAAATCTTGCGATGGCGACTTTCGTGCTGATTTTAGTGGTCATTTTAGTGCAATGGGGGAAAGGGATTTTCTCGGCAGCGGCTATCGTGATTGGTATGATGGTTGGTTATGTTGTGGCGTTAGCATTAGGTTGGATTAACTTTGAAGCGGTGAAAAATGCAGATTTAGTGGCGATTCCTCAACCACTGCATTTCGGTTTAGCCTTCCCAATTTCAGGGATTATCGGCATGTCGATTGCTTATTTAGTAACTATTGTGGAATCAAGCGGTAACTTTTTAGCATTAGGTAACGCAACCCAAACAGAAATTACCGGTAAACATTTACGTGGCGGCGTACTTTGTGATGGTTTAGGTTCTGCTTTAGCGGCGATTATGTCCACGACACCCTTTTCATCTTTTGCTCAAAATATTGGGGTGATTTCTTTAACAGGTGTGGCAAGTCGCTATGTTGTTACTGTGATGGGGGTATTATTAGTGCTTGCAGGGATTTTCCCTTGGTTAGGAGCGTTAATCGTTTCTATTCCTAGCCCGGTATTGGGGGGAGCAGGCTTAATGATGTTTGCAATGATCATTGCTGCCGGTATTCAAATGTTAGATAAAGTGGAACGTTCTAAACGTAACGGCTTAATTATTGCGATTTCGATTGGTTGTGGCTTAGCGGTAACCACAAGACCAGAGTTACTTGATAAACTACCTTCATTCTTTAAAGAAGTTTTTGGCTCAGGTATTACCGTTGGTTCTATCTTAGCTTTAGTTCTGAACCTTGTTTTACCTGAAGATAAAGAATAGATTTATTGGTGTAATTGGGAAAATAGACTTGAAATTGTTTTAGTTAAACCTTATCTTACACCCCAACCGAACGCCACGAGATTTTATTGGTGGCGTTTTTACTTCGATTTACTCAAAATAAGGAAAAATTATGACTTTACAAGTAACTGATGCAACATTCGAACAAGAAGTTTTAAAATCAGATGTGCCTGTATTATTGGATTTCTGGGCACCTTGGTGTGGTCCTTGCCGTATGGTAGCGCCAATTTTAGATGAGCTTTCTGAAGAATTTGCAGGACGTGCTAAAATTGCTAAAGTGAACGTTGATGAAAACCAACAAATCCCGGCGCAATTTGGTATTCGTTCAATCCCAACATTAATTCTTTTTAAAAATGGTCAAGTGGTAGCAACTCAAGTTGGCGCATTACCAAAATCACAACTTGCTGCTTTTGTTGAGCAAGCTCTTTAATTTTGCTAAGCCTTGTATTTTATACAAGGCTTTTTTGCAAAAGAGTCCTAAAATCTATCCGCTTACATCACTTCTGAAATCTGCTAAAATAGCCCCATTTTCTTTTTAAACGTATTATTTTTATGGCATTACTAAACCTTTCAAACGCTTATTTAGGCTTTGGCGATCATCCGCTTTTAGATCATACCGAATTACATATTGAACCCAATGAACGAGTGTGTTTAGTGGGGCGTAACGGCGCAGGGAAATCCACGCTAATGAAAGTATTAGCCGGTGAAGTTCAATTAGACGATGGAAAATTAATCTTTGAAAAAGACATTGTTGTTACTCGTTTAGAACAAGATCCGCCTCGGCATATTCAAGAAACCGTGTTTGATTATGTAGCGGAAGGCATTGCAAATTTAAGTGATTTGTTAAAGCAATATCATCATATTTCGCAACAAATGCAAACAGATTATAGCGATGAATTGATGGCAAAACTTTCAGCGGTGCAAAGTCAGTTAGAGCATAACGATGGCTGGCAGTTTGAGAACCGTATTCAAGATACGTTGAAATTATTGGAGCTCGATCCGGATAAACGTTTATGTGAATTATCCGGTGGTTGGGTTCGCCGAGCAGCATTAGCTCGTGCGTTGGTGGCAGATCCTGATGTTCTCTTATTAGATGAGCCGACCAACCATTTAGATGTAGAAGCCATCACGTGGTTAGAGGATTTATTACTCAATTTTAAAGGTTCGATCATCTTTATTTCGCACGACCGTTCATTTATTCGCAAAATGGCAACTCGTATTGTGGACTTAGATCGTGGTAAATTGGTTTCTTATCCGGGAAATTACGATCTTTATTTAGAAACGAAAGCGGAAGAATTAAGAGTAGAGGCGCTACAAAATGAGCTATTCGATAAAAAACTTGCTCAAGAAGAAGTTTGGATCCGTCAAGGGATTAAAGCTCGCCGAACCCGTAACGAGGGGCGTGTACGTGCACTGAAAAAATTACGTGAAGAACGCCGAAATCGCAGAGAGGTTCAGGGAACCGCTAAAATTCAGCTCGATACCACAGCTCGTTCAGGCAAGATCGTCTTTGAAGTCGAAAATGCAAGTTATGAAATTGAAGGCAAAACCTTATTGAAAAACTTTTCTACGACTATTCAGCGAGGCGATAAAATTGCGCTCGTGGGTGCTAATGGTTGTGGAAAAACAACGTTTATCAAATTGTTACTTGGCGAACTTCAACCTACCTCAGGCTCAATTCGTTGCGGGACAAAACTAGAAGTCGCTTATTTTGACCAATACCGTGCAGAACTGGATTTAGAAAAAACGGTAATGGATAATGTGGCGGATGGTAAGCAAGATATTGAAGTAAATGGCGTTAAACGCCACGTATTAGGCTACTTGCAAGATTTCTTATTTCCGCCTAAACGTGCTATGACGCCCGTTAAAGCATTATCTGGGGGCGAACGTAACCGCTTATTATTAGCGAAATTATTGCTAAAACCGAATAACTTGTTAATTCTGGACGAACCAACCAATGATTTAGATGTGGAAACGCTAGAATTATTGGAGGAGTTACTTGCGGATTATCAGGGAACTTTGTTAATTGTTAGCCACGACCGTCAATTTATTGATAATACCGTTGAGGAATGCTATTTCTTTGAAGGAAATGGCGTACTGAATAAATATATTGGTGGTTATTTCGATGCGAAACAGCAGCAAGAAAACTACCATGCGACATTGGCAGCAACTTCGCAAAATGTGAAGAAAAATGAATCGCTTGCAAAAGAAGAAGCCGTAAAAAAAGAAGCAGTTAAAGAGAAGCCTAAAACTGATAAGAAAGTGAAGCTCTCTTATAAAGATCAACGAGAACTGGAAGAACTCCCTGCTAAAATGGAAGCGCTAGAGGCGGAGATTGAGCTTTTACAAACCGAAGTGAATAGTGCGGATTTCTTCACGAAAGACACCGCTTATACACAGGGGCAACTACAGAAATTAGCCGAAGCAGAACAGGCTCTTGAACATGCTTTTGAGCGTTGGGAAACCTTAGAAAATATTAAAGCAGGTAATGCTTAAATAAAAACACCGTTAGGAGAAAAACTAACGGTGTTTTTTATTTATTGCTGTAAGATCGCTTGTTTTGCAAGTTCTCTCGCAAGTTTATCAATATGCAGCACATCGGCAATTTCACGAATGGCAATTGGCGCAATGTTTTCTACAACGGTGCGGTTGATATGCACAATATCGGTAAAACGAATTTGCTCGTTAAGGAAGGCTTCTACGGCGATTTCGTTAGTCGCATTCATCGCCGTGGTCGCATATTGCCCTTCAGCAAAAGCATCAATCGCCAATTTTAAATTTGGATAGCGGGCAAAATCAGGTTCAATAAAGGTTAATTCTTTTAATTTAAAGAAATCCAATGGCGCAACGCCAGCATGGATACGGTTTGGGTAAGCCATTGTATGTGCGATTGGCGTACACATATCAGGATTGCCCATTTGCGCAATCACTGAACCGTCAATATAACGTACCATTGAGTGAATAATCGATTGAGGATGAATGATGATTTCCATCTCTTCAGCCGAAGCATTAAATAGCCAGCGTGCTTCAATGTACTCTAAGCCTTTATTCATCATTGTGGCAGAATCGACAGAGATTTTTCTACCCATAGACCAGTTAGGATGAGCAACAGCTTGAGCCGGAGTAATTGTTGCAAATTCTTCCAACGGTTTGGTTCGGAAAGGTCCGCCTGAACCGGTTAGAATAATTTTACTCACGCCAAGTTCTGATAAAGGGCAAAAGCCAACTTTGTGTTGCGCTTCTACCGGTAGCGATTGGAAAATCGCATTGTGTTCGCTATCAACTGGCAAAAGTTGTGCGCCTGATTTTTTAGCTTCATCAATAAAAATTTGCCCGCAGGTTACTAGAGATTCTTTATTGGCAAGTAGGACTTTTTTACCTGCTTTCACCGCTGAAAGTGTTGGTAATAAACCTGCTGCCCCGACAATTGCAGCCATTACCATATCTACTTCCGGGTGAGCAGAGAGTTCACAGATAGCTTTTTGTCCGGCAAGCACTTCGGTTTTCACATTTAATTGTGCCAGATGATTTTTTAATTCATAAGCTGCATTTTCATCATCTAAAGCCGCAAATTGAGGCTGAAATAATAAGCATTGTGCCGCCATCAATTCCACATTTTTTCCGCCAACAAGCGCAAAAACTTGGTATTGATCAGCATTTTTTTCAATAACAGAGAGGGTACTTTTTCCAATAGAACCGGTAGAACCTAAAATGACAACTTTTTTCATCGTAAACTATCCTAAATAAATCATTAATTTATTTTAGCATAAATTAAAGGGCTGTGGATTATTCCACAGCCCCTAGATCATTAGTACCAATAGCCCGTACCTAGCCTTGTGCCAATACCATAATGATGGTGTCTATGTCCCCAGCCATAACCAACACCCACAGAAGGGTAGATGGCAGCAGGTGCTCGCTGATAAACCACCTTAGGTTTATGATCGCTTTGGTTAAGCGGTTCATTATTAGATGGATTGTTTTTATCAACGGTATTTCCACTTGTAATACGTTGCTGATATTCTTGAACGGCTTTCATATCTAATGGAACCGTGCTTTGTTGTTGCGGTGTAGAACAAGCAACGACTAAAAAAGGTGCTAAACAGAGAATAAATTTTTTCATCATATTTCCTTATGGTAAAAAAGTGTCTAAATTAGACCGCTTGTTTTTAAGAATTATCCCTTTTATTTAAAATAATTTCTTTAGGATATAAAAAAGGACGCCCGAAAGCGTCCTATTTATCTATTCTTTAAAATTAAAGAGCAGATTTTGCTTTAGCAACTAATGCTGCGAAAGCCACTTTGTCAAATACTGCGATATCAGCAAGGATCTTACGATCGATTTCAACAGACGCTTTTTTCAAGCCATTGATGAATTTGCTGTATGATAAACCGTTTTGACGAGCTGCCGCGTTGATACGAGCAATCCATAATTGACGGAATTGACGTTTACGCTGACGACGGTCACGGTAAGCATATTGTGCAGCTTTAACTACTGCTTGGAAAGCAACGCGATACACGCGTGAACGTGCACCATAATAACCTTTAGCAGCCTTAAGAACTTTCTTATGGCGTGCTCTTGCAATAACACCACGTTTTACACGAGCCATTATTAAATCTCCTACTATTTAAGCGTAAATTAACGCTTTTACATTTATTAAACTAAAAATTAACTAATCGTACGTTATGCTTAATTTACGCTTATGCGTATGGTAAGCATGCTACTACTAAAACTTGGTCTGCTTTCGCTACCATCGATTTGTGACGTAAGTGACGTTTACGTTTAGTTGTTTTCTTAGTCAAAATGTGACGTAAGTGAGATTGTTTACGTTTGAAACCGCCAGAAGCTGTTTTTTTGAAACGCTTCGCAGCACCACGTACTGTTTTAATTTTAGGCATTGTTAAAATAACTCCGCATTGTTTATGTTAATAACCAGTAATTAGGCGAATATTGTTGCCAATATTACTTGGAAGCACTAATTACATCTCAAGGTAATGGACTATTTCTTTTTAGGAGCTAGAACCATTACAACTTGGCGACCTTCGAGTTTGCCTGGGGCAGACTCTACTACGGCAATTTCCGCTAAATCGTTTTTAACACGCTCTAGCACGTCCATACCAATTTCTTGGTGAGCCATTTCACGTCCACGGAAGCGAACCGTGATTTTGGCTTTGTCGCCATCTTCCAAAAAGCGAATCAGGCTGCGTAGTTTTACCTGATAGTCGCCTTCGTCTGTACCCGGACGGAATTTAATTTCCTTCACTTGTACAACTTTCTGCTTTTTCTTCTGCTCTTTTGCAGCTTTCTCTTTCTCGTAGATGAACTTACCGTAGTTCATAATACGGCAAACCGGTGGTTCAGCATTTGGGCTAATTTCAACTAAGTCTAACTCAGCTTCTTCAGCTTTTGCTAATGCTTCTTGAATTGATACGATACCAAGTTGTTCACCATCTTGATCAGTTAAGCGAACTTCTTTCACGCGGATTTCTTCATTAAGACGATGCGCGCGATTTGTCTGAACACGTTTTACAGGTTTAATAGTATTATTCCTCTAGTTAGTTTTATACGAATATTCTGCCGAGCAGATTTCCATTATTAGCTTGTCTTAAAAAAGACAAAATCGGGCGGATTCTAACGGATTTTCATTGATTATGCAATAGACAATACACAAACTGAGGCATTTAAAACAAAGAATCTGTATTTGAGTTGATGGTTCTGTCCTTTGATAAAGGATTTCTTACAAAAGCTGGGGTATAATAATGCATTATTTTTTGAGGTTTTTTATGAATTTACAATGGCAAAGATACCCCCAAAATGCCCATCGATTATTTAAATTGACGGTTCCTATTTTTATTTCTCAATTATCCGCTTCAGGTATGGGATTGGCGGATATTGTGATGGCTGGGTTAGTGAGCGATGATGATGTTTCTGCCATTGCCGTCAGTAATTCTATCTATTTCCCGTTATTTTTATTTGTTTTAGGCTTATTAAATGCCATTACGCCTACCGTTTCTTATTTAAATGGCTCAAATCAGCGTCATTTAATTGCTCATCAAATCCGTCAAGGTTTTTGGTTAGTTTTGGCATTATCCGCACCTTTAATTCTCATCTTTTTAAATAGCGATCTGATTTTAGATTATATGCAAACGCCGGCTTCATTTTCACTGAAGTCACAACAGTATTTAGCGATTATGTCGCTTGGTGTAATCCCTGCATTATTAGCCATCAATCTACGCTGTATGAATGATGGTTTATCAAATCCGACGCCAGCAATGCGTATTACATTTTTCGGGTTATTGCTTAACATTCCTCTTAACTATATTTTTATTTTCGGGAAGTTAGGCATGCCGGAAATGGGCTCGGTAGGATGCGGGGTAGCAACGGTAATTGTCAATTGGGTTATGTTCTTATTGATGTTTCATTATAGTTATACCAATAAATCGCAACGAGATATCGGTTTATTTAACCAATGGTTTGAAAAACCAAGCGGTCAAACTTTATTGAAAATTTGCAAATTAGGCTTACCTATCGGTTTTGCAACTTTTACGGAAGTGATGTTATTTTCGACCTCATCATTATTGCTTTCGCCATTAGGTGCTCAGGTTGTGGCAAGCCATCAAGCTGCATTACAAACGAGTTCCATCTTTTTTATGATTCCTATGTCTTTTAGTATTGCGACAACGATTGTTATTGGGCAAACACTTGGTCAAAAATTGGTTGAGGAAGCCAAAGTATTGAGTTATCACGCTTTACTTACCGGGTTTATTTTCGCCATTTTTGCAGCTATCGTGATTATTCTCTTTAATCAACTGATTCCTTTAGCCTTTACTCGTGATGCGTTATCAATTTCTATTGCAGCCCATTTACTGCTATTTGCAGCGGTTTATCAAATTCCTGATGCTTTACAGGCAGTCGCTAACGGTATATTACGAGGCTATAAACATACAAAACCGATTTTATTTGTTACCCTATTTTGCTATTGGATTGTCGGTATGCCTTTAGGTTATACCCTTGCACGAACTAATTGGCTGGTAGAACCTATGGCTGCCGCAGGTTTTTGGTTTACTTTCTGTGTTTGTTTAAGTTTAGCGAGTGGATTATTGATTTGGCAAATGGTAAAAATTCATCGTATTCCGGCAGAACAGTTGATTCGAAAATTAGAAAAAATTAAATAAGATTAAGGTAACAAAACTTTAGGTAACACAATTATGAAAACGCTCGATCCTATTACGCTTCCATTAAATTGTTCAAGTCTTATTGAAGCCTCGGCAGGTACGGGGAAAACGCATACGATTAAGAACCTATACTTACGTTTATTGCTTGGGTTAGGGCATGATAAAAGTGCTTTTCAGCCTTTAACGGTGGCTCAAATTTTAGTGGTTACCTTTACAAAAGCAGCAACGGAGGAGTTGAGAGAGCGTATTCGAGAAAATATTCAAGCGTGTTACACATTTTTTCAAGAGAGATTGTCAGGGGAAGAGACTAAATCTGATGATTTTTTTGAGCAACTGTTTGAGCAAGTAGAAAATAAAGAAGAAGCCTTGTTACGTTTGCGCATAGCCGAACGAGAGATTGATCTTGCAAGCGTGTTTACTATCCATAGCTTTTGCCAAAAAATGTTATTCCAGTTTGCTTTTGATTCAGGTGTGCGTTTTGATATTGAACTTAAAGCCGAGCAAAGTGAATTGATGCTGAAGTTAGCCCAAGAGGTTTGGCGTGAACAATTTTACCCTATGGGGTTAAAAGAAACACAAATTGTCGCTCAAGAATTAAAGGCGCCTCAAGAGGCATTAAAACAGATCAGAAGTTATTTAAATGATGCCCTTCCTGAATTAAGTCAGCAACAGCAGCTTTTTTCTCAACCAATTTCTGAGTATTTAAATGAATATCAACGCTTTTTTACAGAGTTAAAAGATTATTGGCGTGAATATCGTGCTGATATTGTGACACCAATTCAAAACGAGCTTGAAAAGAAATATAAAACAGGTGAGAAAAAAGCGCTAAGTCGTCAAAGTTATAAGAAGAATTTGGTTGAAAATTGGATTAAAGCAGTAGACCAATGGGTTGCAAGTGATTCATCATCTTTCCCAGCTAATGCTTTCGAACGCTTTTGCCAGCAAATGTTAATAGAAAAAGCAGAAGAGGGGGGAGTACCGCTCACTTCACCACATTTTGCAAAAAATCAGGCATTTTTAACCGCTTATCAAACTCAATTTGATGGCAAAATTAAACCTGTATTGCTTTACCATTTTCTGCTTTCTTTACGGGAAAAAATTGCGGAACATCAGGCGCAGCATGCGGAGCGTGGCTTTGATGATTTATTAAAAATGTTAAACCAAGCCTTAAAAGGAGAACGAGGCGAGCAGCTTGCGGCACAAATTCGAGCTCAATTTCCTTTTGCGATGATCGATGAGTTCCAAGACACAGATAAAACGCAATATGATATCTTCCGTCAGATTTTTATGTCTGAGAAGGCGGAAAATCAGGGATTTATTATGATTGGCGACCCAAAACAATCGATTTATAAATTCCGTGGAGCCGATATTTTTACTTATCTTGAAGCCGCAAATCAAGCGAAAGAAAAACGGACGTTATCGAAAAACTGGCGCTCCTTCCCCGAAGTGGTAGAGAGTGTTAATCAGTTATTTTCTTTCCCTCAACATACGGAAGCATCACCATTTTTACACCAAGATATTCACTTCCAACCCGTGAGTGCGAAGGAATTTGAATTTCAACTGATGGGCAGCGAGCACGTTGTTTGCTATTTACAAACAGAATTTGATGAGGAGCAAGCGGCAGAGCATTGTGCCACCCAAATTCAGCTTCAACTTAAAGCAATGCAAGAAAAGAACTTTGGGGTTGTGGGGCTAAATGATTCTTCAAAAGATATTTTTCAAGCGAAAGATATTGCGGTATTGGTTCGTTCACGAAATCAAGCTTCATTAGTCAAAAGCGCCTTAGCTCAAAGAGGCATCAAAGCCGTTTTTCTATCTGAAAAAAGCAGTGTTTATCAAAGTGAAGTGGCTTATGACTTAGCTGTAATTTTGAAGGCGTGTTTACATCCCTATCATCAAAAAACATTATTAAGCGCGTTAGGCTCTCATCTATGGGGACTAACAGCCTTCGAGCTTTACCAACTCAAACATGATGAAAGCGTGTGGGAAAACTATGTGGCGAATTTCGTTGTTTACCAGCAACTTTGGCAAAAACAAGGTGTGTTGGCTATGCTACATCAGCTCTTCTTGAATGAAGGTATTATTCAACGGTTGAAATCAAGAGAAAATGCCGAACGATTGGTTACTGACCTTCTCCATCTTGCCGAGCTTTTACAAAGTGGTAGCCAAGAAGTTGAAAATGAAACGGCGTTGTTACGTTGGTATGAGCGTCATTTAGAAGATGATGAAGAAAATGATGCTTATACGTTACGTTTAGAAAGCGAAGAAAATTTAGTCAAAATTGTGACCATTCATGGCTCAAAAGGGTTGCAGTATCCTGTTGTTTGGCTTCCTTTTGTGGGGAAAAATAGCTACGAAAACCGAAATGGCGGTTTAGCAACCTACCACGATGAAGAAGACCAAAAACAATGGGATTTCAATGAAAAAGATGAACGTATCCAGCGTTTGAGAAATCAAGCCGAATTTGCGGAAGATTTACGTTTACTTTATGTTGCGCTGACCCGAGCGGAATATCAGATGAATTTGATCTTACCGGCACATTTTGCCAAAGGTTGGAATGCCATGCACTATTTGCTGAGTAATGGCGAGCTGGTATTAGATAACCGAGAAGAAGCGGCTATTTCAACAGAGGATTATATTAAAGCAAAAAATATGCCTTGTAAGATTGAACATTTGCCGGAACAACCTCGCTTTGATGATTGGCGAGCTGAAGCGGATCAACAAGAGGTGCTTTCTGTTCTACCATTTGAACATCGTATCCCCCAAAGAGAGGGGCAAATAACCAGTTTTACGGCATTGTATAGCTATCATGAATGGAAGAGACAATCAAAAGATCACAATGAGGTCGGTTCGCTATTAACGGATTTAGCTCAAGATTATGATCAATCTGTTTCAGGACTTACTCAAAATGATGAGTTGGAACAATTGGATACGGCATTAAATGCTTACCATTTTCCGCATGGGACGAAGATTGGGAATACGTTGCATCAATTTTTTGAGCATTATGATTTCCAACAAGCGGTTGAAAAAACAGAAATTATTGCATTATGCGAGAAATTAGCCCTTGATGAAGTTTGGGTTGAGCCTATTTGCCAATGGTTTGAAAAGGTTAGAACAACACCATTTGGCGAAGATTTGGTTTCTTTAAGCGAGATTACTCAAGAAAGCCGTCTCAATGAATGGCAATTCTTCTTGCGTTTAAATAATGAAGATTGGGTTAGCGAACTCAACCATTTATTGAAAGAACATAGTGAGTTGGCAAAACATTTACCGCCACTAAAACTGCCTGATTTAGAAGGATTTGTTAGAGGTTTTATTGACTGTATTGCAAAAGTTAAGGGTAAATTTTATGTCATCGACTATAAATCAAACTTTTTAGGCTATTTACCACAAGATTATTCGACTGAAAATCTAGCAAAAACAATGGGACAATATCGCTACGATTTGCAATATTTACTTTATACCCTAGCGGTTCATCGTTACTTAAAAGGGCGTTTAGGCGAGCAATATGATTATCAAAGAGACTTTGGGGGCGTCGCTTACCTCTTCTTACGAGGAATGAATGGTTCTCCACAAAGTGGCGTTTATTTTGATAAACCGAGTTTAGCGCTTATTGAGGGATTAGATCGGTTATTTAACTGAAAGAGGTAAATAATCGTTATCTTTGAAATTTCTTTGAGTTTTATCAATTTATGATGGTTTAATGTATTTACGAGTCATTTTCATTTAGATAGAATTTGATATCAATTCTTATTTGAAATAGAGAGGTATCAAATGTCTATGATTTCACTTTCTTCATTAGAAAAAAATGTATCGGCTCAAATTCATGACATTATTGCGAGTGATATTTTTGGCGAAATTGATCATGTAGTAAGCCGCCGTTTAGCGGATCTCGGGTTCTCAAAAGGCATGCCGTTAAAAGTGATTGCTAAAGGTCCCTTTGGTAAAGGACCTTATGCGGTACGATTAGGAAATAAATCACAATTTGTGCTACGTGGGCCTGAGGCAGATAAAATTTTATGTCAAATTGTAGGGGAGTAGTATGAGTTGTTATATTTCTCTCTTGGGGGCGCCTAACTGTGGTAAAACGGCACTCTTTAATAGTCTTACCGGCTCTAATGCTAAAGTGGCTAACTATGTTGGCGTAACAGTTGATAAATTAGAAGGTACTTTTATTGATGATGCGAATATTCGTATTATTGATTTACCGGGGACTTATAGCTTACGAACCACAAGCCTAGACGAAGCCGTTGCTCGTGATATGGTTTTAGGTAAAATCGGTAAACGCCCTGATGCATTGATTGCTGTAGCGGATGCGACCAATTTGCGTATGACATTGCGTATGGTGCTTGAAATTAAAACATTAGGTTTGCCTATTGTTGTCGCACTAAATTTAAGTGATATTGCTCGCTCTCGTGGTTTAATCATTGATACTCAAAAATTAAGTACCTTGCTTGATGTGCCTGTTATTGAAACGGTGGCAATCAAAAAAGAAGGAACACAAGCCTTACGCGAAGCGATCAAAGACTTACCTCATCAAAAATCGGCACCGTTAGATACAGAATCAGCAGAAAAAATGCTAGAGCAGCTCGATAGCCAGTTATTGTATCAACAAGTAGAACAGATCCTTTCTCAATCCGTTACCCGTGAATTAGAACTTCCTCAATGGCACCAACGTTTAGATAACATTGTAATGCACCCTGTTATAGGGATAGGGTTATTGCTCATCATTTTATTGCTTGTTTTCCAAGCGGTTTATTCATGGGCGGAACCTGTCATGACGTTAATCGAAGATAGCTTTGCATGGCTAGGAGAATGGGTAACCGCAACTTTACCGGAAGGGTTATTGGTTGATTTATTGGTAAATGGTGTGATTGCCGGGGTAGGTGGTGTGCTTGTCTTTTTACCGCAGATTACCATTTTATTTGCCTTTATTTTACTTTTAGAGGATTCCGGCTACTTACCTCGAGCTGCTTTTTTATTGGATAATTTACTCGCCAAAAGTGGATTGTCAGGGCGTGCATTTATCCCATTGCTATCAAGTTTTGCTTGTGCGGTGCCAGCCGTAATGTCGGCAAGAACGATTCAAGACCCGAGAGAACGCTTAGTTACCATTGCGATAGCGCCAATGTTAACCTGTTCGGCTCGACTCCCTGTGTATGCACTGATTATCGGCGCTATCATCCCTGATCAAACGGTATGGGGAATGTTTAATTTGCAAGGGTTAGTACTATTCTCACTTTATTTCATTGGGATTTTATCGGCTGGAATTGTTGCTTATATCACAAAACGTTTTGCCTTACGAAAAGGAAATATTCAGCAATTTCCTCTTTTAATGGAACTCCCAACATACCGTATGCCAAATATTCGTCATATCTGTTTAACATTGTGGGATAGAGTAAGTGCATTCTTAAAACGTGCAGGAACGGTTATTTTTGCTCTAAGCGTTATTTTATGGTTCTTAGTCACATTCCCCGCAGCACCGGAAGGAGCAACTGCGCCAGCCATTGATTACAGTTTTGCTGGAATGTTAGGGCACTTGATCCAACCTATTTTTGCACCTTTAGGTTTCACTTGGCAAATGTGTATTGCAATGATTCCGGGTGTGGCCGCCCGAGAAGTGGTTGTTGCGGCACTTGGCACGGTGTATGCCATGAGTGGTTCAGAAGATCAAATTGTCGATGCATTGATTCCAGTGGTAACTAATGATTGGGGGCTTCCAACTGCACTCGCTTTCATCACATGGTATATTTATGCACCAATGTGTATGGCAACACTTGCGGTAATTAAGCGTGAAACGAAATCAACCAAACAAACCGCATTGATTACTGCTTATCTTTTTGCATTGGCATACTTGTTTGCCTTTGTGGTTTATCATATTGCATTGAGGGTTATCTAATGGTTCAGAATATTATAGTCGGTGCGATCGTTATCGCATGTCTTGGTTATCTCGTTTGGAAATTTGGTTTAAATCGAAAACGTAATCTTTGCAGTGGCTGCGATAAATGCTGTGGCAAAAAAGACCAAGGTGGTTGCCACTAACTGCTTAAGTACAAGCGGTAGAATATTGATAGATTTTTGCAAATGGCAAAAGTTTATTAAAATTCTACCGCTTATTTTTTTACTTTTTATGTTATAACAGACTTTATTGTTTGAAATGATAGCTATATCGAAAAGGAGAACATAATGAAACTGGGAATTGTGGGGACTGGCATGATTGTGCAAGATTTAATGCACATTCGTTCGCTTCTTCCTATCGAAAAATGGGGGATTTATGGACGAAATCAGGAAAAAACGTTGGAACTGGCGCAAAAATATCAAATTTCTGATTGTTTTTTTGATTATACGGAGATGTTGAAATCCGATTTAGATACTTTATACATTGCCCTGCCTAATCATCTACATTTTAGCTTTGCGAAACAAGCGCTTGAAGCAGGTAAACACGTTATTTTAGAAAAGCCGATAACATCAAACTATCACGAATTTCAGCAATTAAGGGCGTTAGCTAAGGCCCAAAATAAAATTTTAATAGAAGCGGTTACGGTGCATTATTTACCTGCTTATCTCAAAATTAAACAGCAACTTTCAGCATTAGGTAAAATTAAAATTGTGAGTTTAAATTATAGCCAATATTCTTCCCGATATGACCGCTTTAAGGCGGGGGAAATTCTCCCCGCTTTTGACCCTGAGAAATCAGGTGGGGCATTGATGGATTTAAATGTCTATAACTTGCACTTTGCGCTTGGGTTATTTGGTAAACCACAGTCTTGTTTTTATGCCGCAAATATTGAACGCAACATTGATACCAGTGGCATTATGTTGTTAGATTATCCAACATTTAAGGTGGTTTGTATTGGGGCTAAAGATTGTAATGCGCCAGTGATGTTATCTATTCAAGGCGATCAAGGCTGTATTACCGTTCCAATGCCAGCAAATGCAATGAATTACTTTGAGTTTGTGGATAATAACGGTCAAAAGCAACCTTTTCAATTTGAGCAACAGCATAGAATGTTCTATGAATTTCAGCAATTTATCCAGATGATTGACTGCCAAAACAGGGCGCTTTCTGAACAAATGCTTGATATAAGCGAATCTGTTTGCCAGTTAATGGAGCAAGCGAGAAAACAGCAGGGAATTATATTTGGGTGTGAGAAAAGAGAGAGCGTTGAATGGTAATAAAGGGGCAAATATAATTGCCCCTAAGAATTATAAATCAAAAGACTGCATCACATTCACATGTAAACGCACATCAACATTACCACGTGTTGCGTTGGAATATGGGCAAACTTCGTGGGCTTTTTCAATCAGTTTTTTAGCTTCTTCTACGCTTAAACCTGCCACGGTAATGGTAATGTCTAAATCAAGGCTGAATGCACCATCTGCTTTTTGACCAATGCCTACGCCGACCGTTGTGCTTGATGAAGTCGGTTTTAAGCCTAAACTTGGTGCAACGTGGTTCATTGCGCTATCAAAACAAGCGGCATAGCCCATGGCGAAAAGCTGTTCAGGATTGGTGCCGATTTTGCCACTTTCATTTTGGAATGATACTAAATCAAAACCGATGGAACCGTCATCCACTTGTGTTCTGCCGTCACGACCGCCTGTTGCAGTTGCTGATGTGTGATAAAAAATTTTCATTCTGTTTTCCTTCTATTGTTTGTTTCGATGGCATTAGTATATTGATTTGGGCTATTTTGCGGTATATCATTCATCCAAAATTATTGCCTATTTCTCTAAATTATCATGTTATCAGAACAGCAATTCGAACGTTTATTAAAGCTCATTCCCTATAACCAAACCTATTATTCGCCAGTCCAAGGCTTGGTTATTCATCATTCTGATCGCCCTTTTTCCTATGAAAATCTTATTCAAGAACCGAGCATTTGTATTGTGGTAAAAGGAGAGCGTGAAGTGCTATTAGGCGAACAATACTATTTGTTTGATGAACGGCATTTTATGTTTTGCCCAGTGAATGTTCCCATGTGTGGAGAGATTAAGCAAGCGACAGCAGAAAAACCTTTTGTCGTGCTATCAATGAAAATTGATTTGCAGGAGGTAAACAAAATTTTGTTAGAACAAACCGCACTTTTTGCAGAAAAATCAGAAAATTCCACCGCTTTTACCCAATGGGATTTAAGTCCTGAATTACGTGATGCTTTTGCACGGTTATTGCTTTTGCACGAAAATCCAAAAGATATTGAATTTCTTGCACCGCTTATTCAGCAGGAGATTTATTATCGATTACTTAAAGGGGAGCAAGGTGAGAAGTTAAAACAGATGGTCAGTTTTGGTTCAAACACCCAGAAAATCGCTAAAGCAACGGCGTATTTGCAGGCGCATTTTCGAGAAACTATACAGGTAGAAATGTTGGCAGAATACTGTGGTATGTCATTGTCTGGCTTCCATGCTCACTTTAAAAAATTGACAACCTTATCGCCTTTGCAATATCAAAAAACACTAAGATTGTTAGAAGCTAAGCGGTTAATTTCTCAAGAAAATTTGCCAATTTCAACCGCGGCATTTCAAGTGGGCTATGAAAGTCCAAGTCAATTTAGCCGAGAATATAAGCGGTATTTTGGGATAAGTCCGAAGGAGAGTTTGGGAAGAGATAAAAAAATCGTTGCTAATAGAAATTAGCAACGATTTGTTATGTCTATTGAATAACCGCTTTAGTGCGTGTTTTTTTGACTTTAACCGTAGATGGTTTTGCTAGGATTTCCAAACCTTCCGGTGGGTTTTCTAGCGCAATAGCCAATACTTCATCAATAGTTTCCACGGCGTGAATACTCAATGCGGCTTTTGCATTTTCAGGAATTTCCTCTAAGTCTTTTTCATTTTCTTTCGGGATAATTACCGTTGTAATGCCACCACGATGAGCCGCGAGCAATTTCTCTTTCAAACCACCGATAGGAAGCACTTTTCCACGCAAGCTGATCTCGCCTGTCATGGCCACTTCTTTACGCACAGGGTTACCGGTAAGGCTTGAAATTAATGCGGTACACATTGCAATACCTGCACTCGGGCCATCTTTAGGGGTTGCACCATCTGGCACGTGAACATGAATATCACGTTTTTCGTGGAAGTCTTCTGCGATTCCCAATTTATCAGCTCTTGCTCGAACAACCATCATCGCCGCTTGGATAGATTCTTTCATCACATCGCCTAGTGAGCCTGTATAAGAGAATTTACCTTTACCCGGCACAGAAGCGGTTTCAATTGTGAGTAAATCGCCACCAACTTCCGTCCAAGCCAAGCCTGTTACTTCGCCGATACGGTTTTGGTTATCCATTTTGCCGTAGTCAAAACGTTTTACACCTAAGTAATCGGTAATGTTATCTTCTGTTACGGTAATAGATTTTAGTTTTTTATCTAAAACTAAGGCTTTAACGGCTTTACGGCAAATTTTGGCAATTTCTCGCTCAAGATTACGAACACCGGCTTCACGTGTGTAGTAACGAATAATGCTCATAATAGCACTTTCATCAATAGTAAGTTCGCCTGCTTTTAAGCCATTATTTTCTTGCTGTTTCGCAATTAAATGTTCTTTCGCAATATGCAATTTCTCATCTTCGGTATAACCTGAAAGACGGATGACTTCCATACGATCCAATAATGCCGGTGGAATATTCATTGAGTTAGAGGTTGCCACGAACATCACGTCCGATAAATCGTAATCCACTTCTAAATAATGGTCGTTAAATGCCTTGTTTTGTTCCGGATCTAGCACTTCCAATAGGGCAGAAGCTGGGTCGCCACGCATATCTTGTGCCATCTTATCGATTTCATCGAGTAAGAATAATGGGTTTTTTACGCCCACTTTTGCCATTTTCATCATCAATGAGCCCGGCATTGAGCCGATATAAGTACGGCGATGACCACGAATTTCAGCTTCGTCACGTACGCCACCTAATGCCATACGCACGTATTTACGTCCGGTCGCATTGGCAATCGATTGACCTAAAGAGGTTTTACCGACACCCGGTGGCCCAACTAAACAAAGAATCGGACCTTTAAGTTTATTTAAACGGCTTTGAACGGCGAGATATTCCACAATACGTTCTTTCACACGTTCTAAACCATAGTGATCTTTATCTAAAATCGCTTGCGCTTTGCTTAAATCTTTTTTCACCGCAGATTTTTTATGCCACGGCATTTGTAAAATCCAGTCGATATAACCACGAATTACCGCAGCTTCAGATGAGCTTTGTGGCATCGCTTTCAATTTTTTGAATTCAGCTTCTGTTTTGGCTAAGACTTCTTCCGGCAGTTTTGCTTCTTCAATTTTTGCTTTAAGTTTATCTAAATCACTTTGTTCTTGATCTTCGCCGTTGCCTAACTCTTTTTGGATCGCTTTGATTTGCTCATTTAAGTAGTAATCGCGCTGATTTTTTTCCATTTGTTGTTTAACACGAGCACGAATACGAGAATCCATTTCCATGGAGTCTAACTCGGTTGCCATTGCAACCAGCAATAATTCAAAACGTTTAGTCAGACTTGGTTCAGCCAATAGCGCTTGTTTTTTCGCAACCGGCGTTAATAAATTCGCCGAAATGGTATCGACCAAGCGGTCAAATTCGCTAATTTTTTGCAATTTAGCGAGAATTTCCGCAGGAATTTTTTTGTTATTTTTAAGGTAAGTTTCAAATTCCGTTAATGTAGTTTTTGCTAGCGCTGCTAATTCTTCATCGCTATTCTTTTCTTGTGTGTCGATAACACTGATTTCAGCCCATAAACCTGTTTCATCATCGTGTCCTTTTTCAATTTTTGCACGAGTTTGACCTTCTACTAACACTTTTACCGTGCCATCAGGTAGGTTGAGCATCTGAATAATATTTGCCGTTACACCAATATCGTAAATATCATCAAGCGTTGGGTCTTCTTTTTGCGGATCTTTTTGTGTGGTTAAAAATAACTGTTTGTTGCTATCCATCGCTGCGCGTAATGCAAGAATAGATTTTTCACGCCCAACGAATAATGGCATAACCATATGTGGAAACACCACGACATCTCGTAACGGAAGCAATGGTAATTCAATTGTTTTCTTTTTTCTTGGTGCCATAAATTTGCTCTCTTAAATTATCTTTATTTATAGTCTATCCATTATGGGGGCTAAAAATGGAAATACAAGGGGGAATTTATGACTTTATGCAATAAGCGAAATTGATAGGAAATACCTTGACATTCTTATAGAATCCGAGCAAAATCATCTTCAATTTTAGATTATCTTCAGGGCAGGGTGAAATTCCCGATCGGCGGTAAAGTCCGCGAGCGAAACGAAAACGGTTTGGCAGGAACTGGTGCAATTCCAGTACCGACAGTATAGTCTGGATGGAAGAAGAGTCATAGAAATACCGCTTATCCAAGCGGTCATTTTCCTATTCTTTTTTGCAAGCCTTGAGTCTTTGGATTCAAGGTTTTTTTGCTATTAAGGCTTTGCCTTTTCTTTCTCCTGCCTGAAATTTACCTATTTTACGTTGCTATTTTTACGTTGTTATGACTGATTTTGACTATATGGCACGAGCCATAGCGTTAGCTGAAAAAGCTCGAGGTTGGACAAATCCCAATCCTTTAGTGGGGTGTGTCATTGTAAAAAATGATGAAATCCTTGCAGAAGGCTATCACGAACGTATTGGCGGCTGGCACGCTGAGCGTAATGCGATTTTGAATTCAAGCGCCGATCTGCGTGGTGCAACGGCGTATGTGACGTTAGAGCCTTGTTGCCATTACGGTCGAACACCGCCGTGTTCAGATTTATTGATTGAGCGTGGGATTTCAAAAGTTTTTATTGGCTCACGTGATCCTAATCCTCTCGTGTCGGGAAAAGGCGTAAAGCAGTTACAAGCTGCCGGTATAGAGGTAGTAACCGATTTTATGCGAGAGGAATGTGATCGACTAAACCCGATTTTTTTCCACTATATTCAAACGAAACGCCCTTATGTGTTATTGAAATATGCGATGACAGCAGACGGCAAAATTGCAACAAGTACTGGCGAATCAAAATGGATTACCGGCGAATTGGCTCGAGCCAAAGTGCAAGAAACACGTCATCAATATAGTGCAATTATGGTCGGCGTTGAAACAGTATTGGCAGATAACCCGATGTTAAATAGCCGTATGCCAAATGCCAAACAACCGGTACGCATTGTTTGTGATAGCTCGCTTCGAACGCCTCTAGATTGTCAGTTGGTTCAGACGGCAAAAGAATATCGCACGATAATTGCAACCGTTTCAGATGATTTGCAAAAAATCGCACAATTTCAACCGCTTGGTGTAGAAGTTTTAGTTTGTAAAGCGAAAGACAAGCGGGTGGATTTACAGGATCTTTTGCAAAAACTGGGCGAAATGCAAATTGATAGTCTGTTATTAGAAGGCGGCTCAAGTTTGAATTTTAGTGCGTTGCAAGCAGGCGTGGTAAATCGTGTTCATTGTTATATTGCCCCGAAATTAGTCGGCGGAGCCACGGCGAAAACACCGATTGGTGGCGAAGGGATTGGTGTGTTATCACAAGCTGTAAAATTACAGCTTCAATCAACGGAATTGATTGGCGAAGATATTTTAATTGATTATACAGTTGAAACTCTCCCCCTTGATGGGGGAGAGACAGCTTGATGAAGCGTTGAGCGAATCAAGCAGAGAGAGGGTGAAATTTCCCCTCTCCCTGAAAAATTGTTGAACACAATTTTTCTGTCCCTCTCCCACAAGGGGCGAGGGTCAAATATGGAGGAAATTATATGTTCACAGGTATTATTGAAGAGGTTGGAAGCATTGCCCAAATTCATAAACAGGGCGAGTTTGCAGTTGTTACCATTAACGCAAACAAAGTGCTGAGTGATGTTCATTTAGGCGATAGTATTGCGGTAAATGGTGTCTGCTTAACTGTAACTTCTTTTACAGCAAGTCAATTTACAGCAGATGTGATGTCGGAAACGTTAAAACGTACCTCATTAGGCGAACTAAAACCAAGCAGTCCGGTTAATTTAGAGCGAGCAATGGCGGCGAATGGACGTTTTGGCGGGCATATCGTATCGGGTCATATTGATGGAACGGGCGAAGTTGTTGAAATCACGCCGGCTAACCATTCAACTTGGTATCGTATTAAAACATCTGCAAAATTGATGCGTTATATCATTGAAAAAGGTTCGATAACTATTGATGGCATTAGTTTAACGGTCGTTGATACAGATGAGAGTTCATTCCGAGTGTCGATTATTCCACATACCATTAAAGAAACGAATTTAGGCACGAAGAAAATTGGTAGTTTAGTAAATTTAGAAAATGATATCGTGGGTAAATATATTGAACAGTTTTTACTAAAAAAAGAGCCGGAAAATCAACAAGATAAATTGACGATGGACTTTCTAAAAAACGCAGGGTTTTAATTTTTAAATAAAAAAATTGATATAGAATACAAAAAAGAGAGCAAGAAATGTTTAAATTTTCAACCGTAGAAGAAGCGATTGCCGCGATTGCCGCCGGTAAAATTATTTTAGTGACAGATGATGAAGATCGTGAGAATGAAGGCGATTTCATCTGTGCTGCAGAATTTGCTACACCGGAAAATATCAACTTTATGGCAACATATGGGAAAGGGTTGATTTGTACGCCCGTTTCTCAAGAGATCGCCAATAAACTTAACTTTCATCCAATGGTTCCTGTTAATCAGGACAACCACGAAACCGCATTTACTGTATCGGTCGATCATATTGATACGGGAACAGGTATTTCTGCGTTTGAACGTTCTATTACTGCGATAAAAACGGTTGATGATAATGCGAAACCGAGCGATTTCCGCCGCCCGGGGCATATGTTCCCATTGGTTGCAAAAGATGGTGGGGTGTTGGTTCGTAATGGTCATACCGAAGCGACCGTTGATTTGGCTCGTTTAGCAGGACTAAAACCGGCTGGTTTATGTTGCGAAATTATGGCTGAAGATGGCACGATGATGAGAATGCCGGAGCTTCAAAAATTTGCAACGGAACATAATATGCCGTTTATTACTATTCAGCAGTTGCAAGAGTACCGCCGTAAGCACGATTGCTTAGTTAAACAGGTCTCTGTGGTAAAAATGCCAACGAAATATGGCGATTTTATGGCGCATAGTTTCGTGGAAATTATTTCAGGTAAAGAGCACGTAGCGTTAGTAAAAGGCGATATTGGCGATGGAGAAAATGTATTAGCACGTATTCATTCCGAATGTTTAACGGGGGATGCCTTTGGCTCACAACGTTGCGATTGCGGCCAGCAATTTGCGGCAGCAATGACCCAAATTGAAAAAGAAGGCCGAGGCGTAGTGCTTTATTTACGTCAAGAAGGTCGAGGCATTGGTTTAATCAATAAATTAAGAGCCTATGAATTGCAAGACAAAGGAATGGACACCGTAGAAGCCAATGTTGCTTTAGGCTTCAAAGAAGATGAACGTGAATACTATATTGGCGCACAAATGTTCCAAATGCTTGGCGTAAAATCTATTCGTTTGCTCACAAATAACCCGGCAAAAATTGAAGGGTTAAAAGAGCAAGGTTTGAATATTACTTCACGCGAACCGATTATCGTTGAACCTAACAAAAACGATATTGAGTATTTAAAAGTTAAACAAACCAAAATGGGACATATGTTTAATTTCTAATAGAAAAATCTCTCTTTAGAAAAGAGGGAGAATTTAATTACAAATTTATTTATCAGAGGAAACTTTAAAAATGGCAAAAATTACAGGTAACTTAGTTGCAACAGGGTTAAAATTCGGTATCGTAACAGCCCGTTTTAACGATTTTATTAACGACAAATTATTAAGTGGTGCAGTTGATGCATTAGTTCGCCACGGTGCTTCAGAAGATGATATTGATACCGTTTGGGTACCGGGTGCATTTGAAATTCCACTTGTTGCTAAAAAAATGGCAGAAAGCGGTAAATATGATGCCGTAATCTGTTTAGGTACAGTGATTCGTGGTTCAACAACTCACTACGACTATGTGTGTAACGAAGCGGCAAAAGGTATTGGCGCAGTGGCTTTACAAACCGGCGTACCGGTTATGTTTGGCGTATTAACAACCGAAAATATCGAACAAGCAATTGAACGTGCAGGCACAAAAGCAGGCAATAAAGGTGCTGAATGTGCATTAGGTGCAGTAGAAATGGTTAATGTGTTAAAAGCACTTTAATTATCTATATTAAAAATGAAAAGGAAGCGAGGGCTTCCTTTTTTATTTATATCTAGACAAAGCCTAGCTAAAAAAATACTATTTTAGCAATAACTAACATGCCTATTATAAAAGCTAAAATATATAGAGATTTGACCATATCAAAGAAATCAGCGCTCCTTTTCAATTGTTTATCTGTCTCATTACTCATATCATAGTTCCCTCAACCAAATTAAAAGAAATGGATATAACGCTCAATAAATTTTTGTAATTTACTTTTATTTAGGGGCTGACGTAGATTAGCCCTAAATTTCACACCATTTTCTCAACGTTTTAAGTTACTCTTTTGGTGTCCCAATGTTAAATCGAAATTCACATTCTTTCAAGAATAAAGGAAAACTTTTTCGGTCAATTCTATTATATTTTGGAGTATCCGCTTAGCTTGGTTCCAAAAATTTTTAATGCCTTTGATGTGGCTTTGCTTTTTCTACTTGCGTATTTGTTAAGGAAGAAATGATTCTAGACATAGTTGTTTTTCCTTTGTGTAATACAGCTCTACGAGATTTTAGTAGGATAATTTTTTGTATGATAAAAATATCCTACTAAAAATCCTACTAAAATTCATAGCTAGAAATGAAAAACGATAATAGTCAGTGTTCCTAACTGTGTTCCTAAAATTCACGGTTAGAAGCGAAAAAATACGATAAGCAAAAAAGATAAAAAGTGCTGTGAAGCTATATGTATCAAGGGGTTAACGAAAGATTATGAAAGGTTGCGATAGCTTAGATGGTCCCCCCTACCGGACTTGAACCAGTGACCAAGCGATTATGAGTCGCCTGCTCTAACCGACTGAGCTAAGGGGGGATAAATAGAAATGAGCTTGGATTATAGAGAAAAGATGAGCGTTCGTCTAGATTTGAGAAGAACGCTCGAGTAAAAAATAAACTATTTAAGTTAATTACTTTTCAAACCAAATTAATGTTGCCATTCTACCTGTTTGTTTATCTCGGCGATAAGAAAAGAATTTATCAGCCTCTGTATAGGTGCAATGCACTCCCCCTGTAATCTGCGTTATACCAAGCTTATTGAGGCGTTGTTTGGCAATTTGGTAAAGATTTCCTAAAAATTTACCGCTTGCAGTGGGATCCTGTCGGAATGCCTCTTGCGCCTGCGGATCAACGGCACAAAATTGCTTGACCACTTCTTCGCCAACTTGAAATGCATTTTCGCCAATCGCAGGGCCTAACCAAGCCGAAATATCTGAAGCCGGGCATTGAAATTTTGCGACAGTCTCTTCAAGAATACCATCGCATAAGCCTCGCCAACCTGCGTGGGCGGCCGCCACTTCATTACCTTGTTTATTATAAAAAAGTACCGGTAAGCAATCCGCTGTCATCACTAAACAAATTTGATTAGCTTGATTTGTGTAAGCCGCATCTGCTTCTAAATTTTCGCCGTCATAAGGTAATTCAATAACTCGAGTACTATGCGTTTGCGTGAGGTATAAAGGGGCTTGAGGTAACTCAAATCGTTCAACAAGCAATGCTCTATTTTGAGCAACATCTTGAGGATTGTCATTAACGTGCTCGCCTAAATTAAAACTATCAAATGGCGGAAGACTGACACCGCCGGTTCTTATCGTAGTAAAGCCATGTATCTGTTTTGGCGCGTGCCATTGGGGGGAAATATGCGTCATATTTGCAATTTTCTCTAAAAATTGAACCGCTTATGAACGTACTGCAATCGCTTCGATTTCAATACCAACATCTTTCGGTAAACGAGCGACTTCAACACAAGAACGAGCAGGGAATGATGGGTGAGCATTTTCACGGAAAAAGGCTTCATATTCTGCATTAACCGTTGCAAAATCATTAAGATCTTTAACAAAAACCGTTGTTTTCACAATATGCCCCACGGTTAAACCGGCTTGTTCGATAATGGCTTTTATATTTTCAAGAGATTGGCGAGCTTGTTGTTTAATATCACTTGGAATTTCGCCTGTTTTTGGATTAACCGGAATTTGCCCTGAAGTGATAACCATATTACCTAAATCAACCGCTTGTACATAAGGACCGATAGCAGCAGGAGCGTTTTCTGTGTGAATGATTTTTGTCATGATGTATTCCTTTTGATAATGAAAAATAGTCGGTTTAATGATAATATCTTTTCTGTTTTTTGAAAATAAAGAGATTGGCATAAATGAGCATTAACTTAACAGAGATTGTTTTACATCAACTTCATCAAATTGAAGGCGAACAGCCTCAATTAGAAACCGTATTGCGTGATAATTTGCTGGCGATAGGGCCTGAAACAGAGCAACTTATGTTGCAGCTTCATCAAGCTTATCAAGGAAAAGCGAAAGCATACGGGGTATTTAAAGATGAATCTGTTTTTGCTCAACAGTTAAATCGCTTGTTAGAGAAAGAGATGGATTTTTTACCTTTTAGCCATGCTTGTGCCAAAATGCTCGCAAGTGAATTGGTCAAGTATCCTTTTGTCAGTGGTGGCACTTTTATTCTGTGTCGCTATAATTTTTTAGCGACAGATTACTTATTTATTGCATTGATTGATAGCCGTGCTTCTGTTTTAGTGGACGAACAGCTTGATGTGAAGCGTACAGAGTATTTGGATATTACACAATATGATATTGCCTGCCGTATTAATTTAACTGAACTTAAAATTAATGCTCAATCCAACCGTTATTTAACTTTTGTAAAAGGGCGTGTTGGACGTAAAATTGCCGATTTCTTTATGGATTTCTTAAATGCAGAAGAAGGGTTAAATCCTCAAGTACAAAACCAAACTTTATTACAAGCAGTAAGCGATTTCTGTGAACAAGGCGAATTATCGGCTCCTCAAGCGCGAGAAGTGAAAAAGCAAGCGTTTGAATACTGTAAAGAGCAAATGAGTGCAGGGGAAGAAATTGCGTTACAAGATTTATCCGATCATTTACCAACGCTAAATGAAAGTAGTTTCTCGCAATTTACTCAAGAGAAAGAATATGGATTAGAAGAGTCGATTCCTCCGATGCGTAATGCGCTGAAAACCTTAACAAAGTATTCTGGTTCAGGAAAAGGGGTAACTATTAGTTTTAACGCCGAATTATTGGGCGAACGCTTAATTTGGGACGAACTAAATGACACTTTAACTATCAAAGGATTACCGGCTAATCTTCGGGATCAGCTTGAGCGTAATAAATAATTAGTATTTTTCAAACAAATTCGGTATGATTTAGCCAATTAAATCGTATTTTTCAAAGGTCATGAGTTATGAAAATGAAATCTCTTTTAGCAGTAATGTTATTGGCACTTGGTGTGACAGGTTGCTCAACAGTCAAAAAAGTGGTTTACCGTATTGATGTGCCACAAGGTAACTATTTAGAGCAAGATAAAATCGATCAAGTTAAAGTTGGCATGAATAAAGAGCAAGTACAGTATTTATTAGGTACACCTGTATTAAGAGATACTTTTGCGCAGAATCGTTGGGATTACGTATTTATTAAACGTGAGGGGTATAACGATCCAATCCAACATACACTCTTGGTTTACTTTAATGAGAAAGGTTTAGTAAGCGATATTAAATTAGATAAGCCATTATCAGATAATACAGCTAAATCAGAATAAATACTTTTCGATAATAAGCGGTAAGATTTTTTGAAAATCTTACCGTTTTTTTATGCATTTATCATTAGTTTTTTTTATTAAAAAACATGCGTTAGAAATAAAATTGTGAGTAAAACTAATTATTAAAGAAGGATTTTGACATTAAAATCATTTAAAAAGCTCAACAAATAATCACTTAAAGCATTTTTTAGTGAAATTTTAATAATTTTTTTTAATTTCTGCTTTTCAGATAAAAAAAGTTTTGATAGACTCCAAAACAAGTTAAACACAACAGTCTTAATTAAAAATCAAAATTAATATTTCACAGGAGTAACTTATGAGCGACTTAAACGCATTGTTCCAAAAAATCAAACAACGTGATCCTAACCAAGCACCATTCCACCAAGCGGTAGAAGAAGTATTTGGTTCTTTAGCACCTTTCTTAGCTAAAAATCCACAATATACTAAAGATGGTCTTTTAGAGCGTCTTGTTGAACCTGAGCGTGTAATTTCTTTCCGTGTCACTTGGGTTGATGATAAAGGTCAAGTTCAAGTAAACCGTGGTTATCGTGTTCAAATGAACTCTGCGATTGGTCCTTATAAAGGTGGTATCCGTTTCCACCCGACAGTAGATTTAGGTGTATTAAAATTCTTAGCATTTGAACAAGTGTTTAAAAATGCTTTAACAACATTACCAATGGGCGGTGGTAAAGGCGGTTCAGATTTTGATCCTAAAGGTAAATCAGATGCTGAAGTAATGCGTTTCTGCCAAGCGTTTATGACTGAATTATCTCGTCATATCGGTGCTGACACAGATGTTCCTGCTGGCGATATCGGTGTGGGCGGTCGTGAAATTGGCTATATGTATGGTCAATACAAAAAATTACGTAACGAATTTGCTTCAGTATTAACCGGTAAAGGTTTAACTTGGGGCGGTAGCTTAATTCGTCCGGAAGCAACTGGTTACGGTGCAGTTTATTTTGCAGATGCAATGTTAGCAACTCGTGGTCAAGGCTTTGAAGGTAAACGTGTTGTGATTTCCGGTTCTGGTAACGTGGCACAATATGCGGCTGAAAAAGCAATCCAAAAAGGTGCGAAAGTATTAACCGTTTCAGACTCAAACGGTTATGTGTTATTCCCAGATTCAGGTATGACTGAAGCACAATTACAAGCGTTATTAGTACTTAAAAATGAACGCCGTGAACGCCTATCTGTGTATGCGAAAGAGCAAGGCATTCAATACTTCGAAGGTCAAAAACCTTGGGGCGTTGTGTGTGATATCGCATTACCGTGCGCAACTCAAAATGAATTAGATGGCGAAGCTGCGAAAGAATTAGTGAAAAATGGCTGTATCTGTGTGGCAGAAGGTGCAAACATGCCAACAACGCTTGAAGGTGTTGAAGTGTTTATTGCTGCGAAAATTCTTTACGCTCCGGGTAAAGCAGCAAACGCTGGTGGTGTAGCAACTTCTGGTTTAGAGATGAGCCAAAATGCAATGCGTTTATCTTGGACGCGTGAAGAAGTGGATCAACGTTTATTCGGTATTATGACAGCAATCCACGAAAACTGTGTTGAGAACGGTACAGAAGCAGGCGGTTTCGTGAACTATGTAAATGGTGCAAACATCGCGGGCTTTAAAAAAGTGGCAACTGCAATGTTAGAGCAAGGCATTTTATAATAGATAAATTACTGAAATAGAAAGCCTCCCGATTGGGAGGCTTTGCTATATCTGTTATGGGAGAGGTTCGAAGAACTTAACTCGCCCTTTTCGCTTCAATCACATCTTCTAATTGGGCTACTCGAGAGAGGATCTTATTTAGCATCTCTACGTTAGTTAGTTGGATTTCCATATTGATAATTGCCAGTCCTCGTTTCATATCTGTTCGGCTTGAAACGCTTAGAACATTGACTTTTTCATTTGCCATAATCGCACTGACATCACGTAATAAACCATTACGATCATTGGCTACAACACGAATGGTTAAACTCAATCCTGCTCCGGTATGTTCTCCCCATTGTGCTTCAACAACACGAGAAGGGTTAAGGCTTTGTAGCTCAAATAGCTGTTCGCAATCTTTTTTATGAATGGAAATGCCTCGACCTTGCGTGATATAGCCAACAATTGGATCGCCATAAATAGGTTGGCAACAACGAGCAATAGAATGCATTAGGTTACCCACCCCTTCAATAATGATTTGTCCATTTTTCGCTTTATGATGGCTATGCTTGTTGAGCTGCTTAAGGAGAGCCTCATCTTCTTGCTCCGCCGTTGGTTTAATTAAGCGGCTTTGCAGATAGTGCATTAACTGATGAAGTTTAATATCTCCACCACCAATACCAGCATAGAGATCGTCTAAGTTTTTTAAGTTATAGCGAGGGAGAGCATATTGCTCAATTTGCTTTAAGGTTAATCCCAAACGTCCCATTTCGACTTCAAGTGCTTCTTTACCGAGTGGAATATTTTTTTCGCGATCTAATTTTTTAAACCATGCGATAATCTTTGAACGGGCTTTCGATGTATTCACAAAGCCGGTATTAGGATTTAGCCAATCTCGACTTGGATTTGGTTGTTTCTGTGTGATAATTTCAACTTGATCACCCATTTGTAAATGGTACGTGAAAGGCACAATTCTTCCGGCTACCTTAGCCCCAATACAACGATGCCCGATTTCACTATGGATCGCATAGGCAAAATCAAGTGGTGTTGCATTTTTAGGCAGATCAACCACTTCGCCTTTAGGTGTAAAGACGTAGACGCGATCATCAAATACTTGAGAGCGCATTTCAGCCACGACATCGCCTGAATCAGCAATATCATTTTGCCATGCAAGGAGTTTACGTAACCAAACGATTTTTTCTTCATAACCAGAACGACCAGCAGTTGCGCCTTCTTTATATTTCCAGTGGGCAGCAACGCCTAATTCAGCATCATTGTGCATTTGTCGGGTACGAATTTGCACTTCAATAGCTTTGTTTTCTTTCCCCAACACAACGGTATGAATAGATTGATAGCCATTCGGTTTTGGTTGTGCAATATAATCGTCAAAGTGTTCCGGTAAGTGTTTATATTTTGTATGGATAATACTAAGTGCGGTATAGCAATCTTCTAATTTAGGGACAATGATACGAACCGCTCGAATATCAAAGAGTTGCTCAAAACGCAGATGTTTTTTCTGCATTTTTTTCCATATGCTATAAATATGTTTAGGGCGACCGTAAATTTCCACATCATCTAATTCTTCGCCTAAACAAGCGGTCAAATCAGCCACAAAATCTGCAATATATTTTTCACGGTCAAGACGACGTTCGCCTAGATTAAATTTTGCAATTTGGCGATAGCATTGAGGATGTAAAGCGCGGAAGCAATAATCTTCCAGCTCCCATTTTAATTGTCCGATGCCTAAACGATTGGCAAGAGGTGCGTAGATATGTGAACACTCTTTGGCAGCCAAAACCATATCTTCTTCTTTATAGCGATCTTTCGCGCGCAAGTAAGTAATACGTTCAGCTAATTTAATGACAACGCAACGGAAATCGTCCACCATTGCCAGCAACATACGGCGGATGTTATCGATTTGGAGATCTGAAGCTGAATTCGCAGAAAGTTGGCGAATATTCTCCATTTCAAGAACACCTTTTACTAAGTTCTTGATCTGATTGCTAAAATCCTCTTTGACTTGAGCAAGGTCGATGATATTCCCTTTTACGAGCGGGAAAATCATTGCGGCAAGCAGGCTGTCATCATCCATATTAAGACTATGTAGGATTTCAACCATTTCGATACCATCCCACATCAATTCATACTGTTCGGTATCTAATTTTTCTTGGGCGTAACGCCAAGTGGATTGAATTTTATCAAAGGTTATTGGCGACATATTCAGATATGTACCCCAACCAGCAAGCTCAAATGTGGCTGGATTGAGTTCGTGAGAGTGTCGAATAGCTACCATAAAACCTCCATGAATTAGGTGGGAAGTGTAACGATTATATCGTCAAGAAATGTAAGTGCATTATAGCGGAAAAGTTGAGGGTTTTGTTGGGTTTTTAAAAGGGAAAAGCCTAGAATTTAAACATTCTAGGCTTTTGTTATTTATCTAAGTGAAAAATTATAAGTAGAATTTTTCAACGAAGTTTAATTTGTCATCAAGTTTTAACACTAATGGCTGACCGGTTGGAATTTCAAAATCCATGATTTCTTCATCAGAAATGCCAATAATGTGTTTTGCAAGAGCACGTAATGAGTTACCGTGTGCTGTCACAAGAACACGTTTACCTGATAATAATGCCGGTGCGATTTGATCTTCCCAGAAAGGTAAAACACGTTCTAATGTGATTTTTAAGTTTTCAGCGTTTGGTACAACATCTTTTGGAAGATGTGCATAACGGCGGTCATTGTGTGCTGAATTTGGATCAGCCGGGTCTAAATCCGGTGGAGAGATGTCATAAGAACGACGCCAGATGTGAACTTGTTCATCACCGTATTTTTGTGCCGTTTCAGCTTTATCTAAACCTTGTAATGCACCGTAGTGACGTTCGTTTAAACGCCAGTTTTTCACTTGTGGAATCCAAAGTTGGTTAGACTCTTCTAACACGATGTTACAAGTTTTGATAGCACGAGTTAATACAGAAGTGAAAGCGATATCGAATTCATAACCTGCGTCAAGTAATTTTTTACCTGCCGCTTTTGCTTCTTCCACACCTCGTTCTGTTAAGTTTACATCACGCCAGCCTGTAAATAAGTTTTTCGCATTCCACTCACTAAAACCGTGACGGATAAAAACGATTTCCATAAGGACTCCTATTGTTTAAGTTGATTTTGAAAACTGGATATTTATAACAAAATTTTACGTGTTTTTAAATAACTATTTGTAAAACTAAGCAAAAAGCAAGAGAAAAGCTGATTTTCCTCAAAAATTTCACTAAAATAACTTAATCTTTATTCAATGGCGTTATAGGGGATTTCTGTGAAAGTTTCTCGTTTGAGTTTGGCTGTATTATTTTGTTGTATTTATCTTGTTACTCCAACATCTTCTGCAAATCAGTTATCAGATATTCAGCAAAAAATTAAACAACAAACCACTAAAATTAATGAAAATCGTCAAAAGCGTAATGCATTGCAATCAACGCTTAAAAATCAAGAAATTGAGATGGGAAAGGTGTTTAATAAATTAAAAGAGACAGAAACTTCTTTGGCAGATATTCGTGCAGCAATTAAGCGAACGGAGCAAGAAATTAAACGCTTAGAACAACAAGAAAAAGAGCAGAAAGAAAAATTAAAAGAGCAATTAGATTCAGCGTATCGCTCCGGTATTCATCCTTCGGTCATTGAGCGTTTAATGTCTGAAGATGCAAAAAATGCCGATAGAATGACTGCTTATTATGAGCATATCAATCAAGTTCGTATTGATGCCATTCATGAATTACGCCGTACACAACAAGAATTAAAAGAAAGACGAGATGAATTAAAAGGTCAGCAAAAAGGGCAGCAGACTCAATTAACCGAACAGAAAAAACAAGAAAACGACCTCAAAAAAGTACAAAGAGAGCGAGAAACAACCCTTCGTTCTATTGATAAAACACTGGAACAAGACGAAAGCCGATTAGATGACCTGAAAACCAATGCTGCCACGTTAAAACAAAAAATTGCGAATGCAGCAAAAGAATCAGAACAACAAGAAAAACAAGAAATTGCTAAGTTAGAAGAAAAGAAAAACAAAGAAGAGAACCGTAAAGCAACAGAAGAAGAAAAGCAGCAAGTTCGAGCAGGAAGTGGCTTAAAATCGGGTAAATATGCTATGCCGATTAGTGGCTCTATTGTGACAAAATTTGGCGGTAGCTGGAATGGTATTGTTATTGCAGCAGGCGCGGGTACTCCGGTCAAGGCGATTGCTTCAGGGCGTGTTATTATGGCGGACTGGTTGCAAGGCTACGGCAATATGGTCGCGATCGACCATGGTAATGGCGATATTTCTTTATATGGTTATAACCAAAATGTTGCGGTACGTAAAGGTAGTCGTGTTTCAGCCGGACAAGTTATTGCGAGTGTAGGGAATACGGGCGGTCAAAATCGTAATGCGCTTTATTTTGGAATTACTCGTAAAGGTAATCCGGTTAACCCATTAAGTGTCGTGAAATAGTTTTAAATCATGAAAAATAACATCAATAAGCGGTTCGTTTTTTTCCTTCTTTTGCAAATGTTTATGGGAATTTTACCGCTTGCACAAGCGGCTAAATTAGCTATCGTGATTGATGACATTGGCTATTCGGTTCGTGAAGATCAGAGAGTGTATCAATTACCGAAAGAAATTAGCGTTGCGATTATTCCTTCTGCGCCTTATGCAAAGGTTCGGGCAGAAAATGCATTTGCACAAAAACGTGATATTTTAATTCATCTGCCTATGCAGCCTCAAAATGCACAACAAGCTATCGAAAAACCAGCATTATTGGTTGGCGATGCTTTCGCAAAGGCACAATCTTTGTTAGAAAATGCACGGCAGCGTGTGCCTTATGCGATAGGTCTGAATAATCACATGGGAAGCGGTGCTACTGCAGATAAAGCAACAATGCGTCATTTTATGCAAGCGTTAGCTGAACAAAAATTGTTTTTCTTAGATAGTAAAACCGGTCCGAGTGTGGCAACTAAGGTGGCTGCAGAATTTGGCATTAGTGCATTAGAGCGTCACGTTTTCCTTGATGATAGTAATGAATATCACGATGTGTTGCATCAATTTCAACAAGCGAAAGCTTATGCAAGAAAGCATGGCGTGGCAATTTTAATAGGTCATCCACGGAAAAACAGCATTGATGTTCTAGAAAAAGAATTAAAAACATTACCGGCTGATATTCAGCTTGTAAGCATGGGGAGTTTATGGCGACACGAAAAAGTGGAACCATCTAAGCCTCTTATTGTCATTTTTGATATGGAACCGGCTCCAACTTCTGTGCAACCTTTTGAGCATGTTTCGCCATTGTTGCGCGGTATTCCTAAAGAATAAAAGGATATTTTGTGAATTTTAAACTAAGACTTTTAACCCTTTTTTGTTTGATGGCGTTTACACAAATAAGTCAAGCAGAGCAATCTAGCACGTCTTCTGAATTATCAAGTAATGAAACAGAAGAATCAACATCAACAGAAGCGGAACAAAATAGTGATGCTAAAGTAGAAGCTCAGGTCGATCTCGAAGTAAAAGGGATTGAGGATAAAGATGCTTGGAATAATGTAAAAATTTACCTTGGACAAGTGGCGAATGATTATGCTGACGGTTCAGAACGTCATCAGTATTTGGTTCAAACGGCGGTAGATAAAGGGTTAAGAGCAAAAGGCTATTACAATACGCAATATCATTTTTCCCTTGTTCCTCGAGAGGGAGAGAAGCCTTTATTATTGCTTAATGTCGATTTGGATCGAGAAAAAGTGAAGATCGATGAAGTGGATATTCAGCTCCAAGGCGAAGCAAAAACAGATGAAGCTTTTGAGAAATTACTCAAAGATGTTCCTCATAAAGGCGAAGATCTGTCACATCAAAATTATGATAGTTTCAAAAGTAATTTGGAAGGTTTAGCCTTTAAAAAAGGTTACTTTGATGGAAATTGGCTTTATCATCGTTTAGAAATTTATCCTAAAGATCATGCAGCGGATTGGCGTTTAGGGTACGACAGCGGTATTCGTTACCGTTATGGCGAGATTCGCTTTACAGACAGTCAAATTAAAGAAGAATATTTGCGCAATATCTTGAAAATTAAGACGGGCGAACCTTATTACGCTAATGATATTTCGGTTTTGACATCAGATTACTCATCAAGTAACTGGTTCTCTTCTGTGATGGTTGAACCTTCTCTAAATGAAGAACAAAAAATCGTTGATCTTAACGTGCTATTCCAACCAAAGAAAAAGAATGATGTTGAAATCGGTATCGGCTTTGCAACAGATGATGGTCCCCGTCTTCAATTTAATTGGAAAAAACCTTGGTTAAATAGCCGTGGACATAGTTTTGAATCACGCACTTATTTGTCATCAAAAGAGCAAACTGCTGAATTTGGCTATAACATTCCGTTAAAATCAGACCCATTGCATTATTACTATCAGATTTCTGGTAGTTTAGAACATGAGGATCAAAATGATACCAAATCAACGGCAGCAACATTAGGTTTCCAACGTTTTTGGACACATGAAACGGGATGGTCATTTTCAGCAGGGATTAAGGCTCGTTACGATTCTTTTACCCAAGCTGATTTTACTGGGAAAACATTGCTAATTTATCCAACTGCTTCTTTGAATCGGACTCGTTCAGACGGAAATCGTTTTCCATTATGGGGAGATAGTCAAAAGCTCACGGTAAACTGGGGGACAAAAGCAATTGGCTCCGATGTTGATTTTTACAGTTGGAAAGCTTCAAGTACTTGGGTAAGAACTTATTTTGATAACCATCGTTTTGTGGTTCGTGGAGAATTAGGCTATATCCATGCAAGTGAATTTGAGCGTATTCCGCCTGCGTTACGTTATTTTGCCGGTGGCGATATGAGCGTAAGGGGCTTTGGTTATAAAGATATCTCGCCAAGAGATCCGGTAAGTGGAAAATTAGTGGGTGGCTCGCATTTAGCAACTGCAACAGCAGAATATCAGTATCAAGTTTATCCGAATTGGTGGGCTGCTGCTTTTTACGATACGGGGCTTGCTTCAGATAAATTTAAAGCAAAAGATCTCCATTCAGGTGCCGGATTAGGCGTCCGCTGGGCATCTCCGATTGGCTCGATTAAATTTGATATTGCAACACCCGTCAAATCGCCAAACAATGATACCGGTGTGCAATTTTATATTGGTTTAGGCTCAGAACTTTAAATTTGATTATGAATGATAAAACAACCGAAATTCAGCAAGAAACTCAGACAGAAAAATCGCCTGATGTAGTAAAGCCTAAAAAAGGATCCCGTTGGGGAAAATGTATTTTGGGAGGAGGTGTTATTCTTTCTCTCTCTTCACTCGGTTTTCTTGCAACAGGCATTGGGCAAAGAAGTGTTATTACATTAGCCGATAAATGGCTAGATCAACTTTCTATTGGGCAAGTTGAAGGGAGCCTTCAGGATGGCTTGACACTATCTAATACACAATATGTGATGGATGGGGTTAATGTTCAGGTTGGACAAGCCAATTTACATCTTGATTTTGGTTGCCTTTTAAAAGGCGAAGCTTGTGTTGAGAATGTTGCAATTAAAGACACACAAGTGATTGTTGATACAACAAAATTACCACCGTCAAAAGAAGAACAGCCTTCAGAACCTTTTACAGCGCTGAATTTACCTTTGGGTGTTTCGGTCAAAAATGTGGCTTTGGATAATATTCATGTTAATGTTGATGATATGGATATCGATCTGACGCACTTTCACTCGGGTATTTCGGGGAAAGGACGATTATTGACTTTATCGCCAACAAAGTTGAATGGCTTAGATCTTCAGCTTGCTTTAAAGCTAGATGAAAGCGATCAACAAGCGGTTGAATATGCTGCAAAAATTGCAAAAAACGAAATTTCACAGGAAGAAGTAAAAATGGCAACAGGCGTGATACTAAAAAACGCCATGGAGAAAACCGGCGAAAAAGTTGCTGAACGTATCCAGACATTACAAAAAAAATCTCAAACAACTTCAAATGATGCTGAAAAAATTGATTGGGAAACGATTAAAGCGCAGCTACAAAAGCCATTATTAGATAAACAAGTGCCATTAAAATTGCCTTTTGATTTTTCAATTGAACAATTAGATATTGAAAATGTTAATTTGGCACAAAAAGCAAAAGATGAAAAAGGTAATTTGGTTAAGCCAATCCCGTTGTTTAATTTAACAAAAGCAACCTTAAAGGCAAATGCCGATGAGCAAGTGCTAAACTTAGCACAATTATCATTAGAAAGTGATCGTGGGAATTTAAATGGACAAGGGCAATTAACTTTACAGGATAATTATCCTCTCGCTTTTCATTTACAAGTCACAGAGCCTTCTCAAGTTAAAGTAAAACTCCCTGTAAGTCATATCAATGCAGAAATTTCTGGAGCGCTTTACGATAAAACAAAACTTCATGTTGAGACAAAAGGCGCTATTCAAGCAAAACTTGAAGGCGATGTTGCATTAGCGGTAGAGAAAAAGCCACTTAATCTTGTTTTAACAAGTGAGAGCATTACTTATCCGTTCCCACCTGAAACGGGGGCAAATCCCCTTAAATTAGAAAAGTTAAATCTTAGCCTGAAAGGCGACCCTTTTGATTATCAGCTTAATGTTTCAGGGCAAGCAACAGGTATGAACGTACCGGCAAGCCAAGTTGAGTTAAAAGGAAAAGGAGATGTAACTCACTTTGATATCCAAACATTGAAACTCAATGCATTGGAGGGCGAAGCACACTTAAATGGCAGTGTAGATTGGACAGATGGTGTTGAATGGAATAGTTCGCTTTCTTTGTCAGGAATCAATACGAAATCACTTGCCCCAGATTGGGCAGCGGTATTATCCGGTGGCTTAAATTCAAAAGGTTATGCAGGGAGAGGGAAAGATGGGGCTGAGTGGAATGTTGATGTATCGAAAATTGATTTAAAAGGCAATTTATTACAGAAACCTCTTCAGCTTCAAGGTAACTTAACCTCAAATGCGAAAACCCTATTAGCAGTTGATAAAACAACGCTCATTTATGGCGAGAACCGTATTGCAATGAATGGGGTCTTAGGTGATAAATCGGATTTTACTGCACAGATCAATGCACCGAATTTACAAGGTCTTGTACCTAAATTAAAAGCCAGTATTAAAGGCGATGTAAAATTGTCTGGTAAGGTCAGTGAGCCTAACTTGGCTTTAGATCTTGACGCTAATCAAGTCAGTTATGAGGATCTTAAATTACAACATTTATCTGCCAAAGGAAATGTCACCACAGAAAAAGTGATTCAGGGAAATCTCGAGCTTGCGTTACAAAAATTCACTTATGGCGATATTAAGGTTGAGAATGCCAATATAAATGCGAGCGGAAATGAAACGAATCACACGTTAAAACTAACAGCTAAAGGTGAGCCGATAGGCGCTGGTTTGCAAATTTCAGGAAAATTTGACCGCTTGCAGCAAGTTTGGACGGGGCAGTTTGCGAATATTGCGATTGATAGTACGGAATTTGGTCGTTTTCAAACGAACCAACCGGTTAATGTTACCTATAATAACAAAAAAATTAATGCGAATGTTTCAGCGCACTGTTGGCAAAATCCGAAAATTAACCTTTGTTTTACACAGGCTTTTAATGCGGGGCAAGAAGGCAAAATTCCTTTTGAAATTCGTCAATTTAATTTAGCGGCTGTGCAGGCTTATTTAGATAAAAATAGCCAAATTTCTGGCATTGTTAATGCAAAAGGCGAAGCCGCATGGTTTAAAAATAAATCACCGGAAGTAACGGTCGCATTAGATTCGCCTTCACTTAAATTTGTACAAAAAATGGATGGTGGAAAATCGTTTCCAATCGGGATTACACCTTTGAAAATCAATGCGGATTTGGCAAATAACAATCTGAAGTTAAAAACAGATCTACAGATTGAAAATAATGGTCGAATTACGACAGATTTAACCATGAACGATGTGTCGGGGAAAAGAGGATTGTCCGGCAATATCAATCTTGACCAACTCTCATTAAAATTGATTAAACCATTATTAAGTGGAGGAGAGGCTGTTGATGGGAATATTAATGCCCGTCTTACGATGGGCGGAACTGCCACTTCGCCTTTATTACATGGAGCATTAAATTTAACGGGGCTAAAAGCTAAATCTGTTTCTATGCCATTTGATGTAACCGGCGGTGGTTTAACAATGAATTTTAATGGGGCTACCTCTACATTAAGCGGTCGGATTCAAACAACGGAAAGCGAACTTCGATTAGAGGGCGATGCGGATTGGCGGCGTTTAGATGCGTGGCGAAGCCATATTCGTGCGCAAGCCAACCGCTTCCGCGTTAATGTGCCGAATATCGCAAAGGTTGAGTTTACGCCGGACATTGAAGTGACAGTGACGCCGAAAGAGTTAGTTTTAGGGGGAAATATTGATATCCCGTGGGCGAGAATTGAGGTGGAAGAATTACCTGAATCAGCGGTTAGTGTAAGTAGTGATGAAGTCATTATGGATGGTTCTGTGAAGCAAAAAACACCACTTTCACAACGCCAAATTCCGCAAAATACCTCAAGTGGTATGGCAATAAAAGCGGATATTAAAATTAATATTGGGGATGATGTTAATTTAAATGCGTATGGATTAAAGTCAGACCTAAAAGGTACGATTGCTGTTCGTCAAGGTAAACAGGGGCTTGGACTTTATGGGCAAGTTAATTTGATAAAAGGACGTTATGCTTCATTCGGTCAAGACTTAATTATCCGAAAAGGACTCATTAGCTTTGCAGGCTTGCCTTCTCAGCCTTCGTTAAATATTGAGGCAATTAGAAATCCGGAAGCGATGGAGGATAGCACTGTTACAGCCGGTGTTAAGGTTATCGGATTAGCGGATAGTCCTGAAGTTAAAATTTTCTCTGAGCCTTCGCTTTCTCAAAATGAGGCGCTCTCGTATATTTTAACTGGGCGTTCATTAGAAAATAGTGGCGATGCAGGGTCAAGTAATTCAATGGCAGCCGCACTATTAAGTATGAGCTTATCAAAAAGTAGTAAAACAGTTGGGGCAGTCGGTAGTGCTTTTGGGCTTAATGATCTGAATGTTACAACGGCAGGTATTGGCGATAATACGAAAGTTGAGGTGAGTGCCAGTTTAACGCCTAAATTTAAGGTAAAATATGGTGTAGGGATTTTTGCACCATTGACAGAACTCACACTACGTTATAATTTAGCGCCCAAATTGTATTTACAGTGGGTCTCAAGTGTGAACCAAGCGGTTGATTTAATGTACCGTTTTGAATTTGATTAGGCATTTTATTAGATAACACAGCAAATAATGAGAAATAACGCATTATTGCTGTGTTCTATTTTTTATTTTATGAAAAAAGAACGTCAAAAAATTTTGCAGAAATGGTTGAGAAGCCAACAAAAAGTAGTCAAAAAGTATCTTTATCTTAACGTGTTGTTGGGAGCATTCAGCGCCCTTTTTGTGATCGCGCAAATGTGGCTGTTAGCTACCCTTCTCCATAAAATGATCATTGAACACCAATCGCCTTCCTTATTTTTAATGGAAATTAGTTTGCTATTTGGTTGTTTTTGTGCCAGAGCTTTACTGATTTGGTTGAGGGAGCGTGTCGGCTTTAAAGCTGGGCAAGTATTACGTATACATTTAAGGTCGCAGTTGATTCATAAGCTGTTAAGTGTAGGTTCGATTTCTATCCAACAAAAGCCGGCAGGAAGCTGGGCAACTTTAATGCTAGAGCAAGTAGAAAATTTACATAATTTTTATGCTCGTTATTTGCCTCAACAGTTTTTATCATTACTTGTTCCGCTGATTATTCTTTGTTTTGTTTTCCCGATTAACTGGGCAGCGGGGGTAATTCTTTTTGCAACATTGCCTTTATTACCTTTGTTTATGGCATTGGCAGGCATTAAAGCTGTGGAAGCGAACCAGAGAAATATTGGCGTACTATCTCGAATGAGTGGGCAATTTTTAGATAAGTTAAAAGGATTAGAGACGATTCGCTTATTTGGGCAATCAGATAAACAGCTTGAGCAAATTCATCAAAGCACAGAATCTTTCCGTATAAGCACAATGGATGTCTTAAAAATGGCATTTTTGTCCTCCGCAGTATTAGAATTTTTTACGGCAATTTCAATTGCCGTGATGGCGGTTTATTTTGGTTTTGCTTTCTTAGGCGAGTTGGATTTTGGTTATTACGGTACGGGAATTAGTTTATTTGTTGGATTTTTCTGCCTCATGTTAGCGCCTGAATTTTACCAACCACTCCGTGAATTAGGTGTCTATTATCATGATAAAGCAGCTGCGATTGGGGCAGCAGATGGCATAGAAGCCTTTTTAAATGAAGAAACGACAGAGGTTGAAAATTCGCAAAAAGCTATGAAAAATCAACCGCTTGTTGTGGAAGCAAAAGCATGCGTTGTGTTATCTGCACAAGGTAAACCTTTGACTCAATCCCTTAATTTTACGATCAATGCACATCAACACATTGCATTAGTTGGGCAAAGTGGCGCAGGGAAAAGCTCGTTAATGAATATGTTATTAGGTTTTTTACCTTATCAAGGTTCGGTGCTGATCAATGGAATTGAATTGCGAGAATTAGATCTTGCGCAATGGCGAGCAAAATTAGCTTGGGTAGGGCAGAATCCACAATTAGTAAAAGGCTCATTAAAAGAGAATATTTTATTAGGTAATCTAGATGCTTCGGAAGATGAACTAAAAGAAGCCTTAGCGCTTTCTAAATCGGACGAATTTGTTTATCGATTAGGGCTTGAATACCAAATTCAAGATGGTAATGCCGGGATCTCGGGTGGACAAGCGCAACGAATTGCTATTGCACGAGCATTATTAAGAGATTATGAGTTGTTGTTATTAGATGAACCAACAGCAAGTTTGGATATTCAATCCGAGCAGCAAGTTTTAAATGCATTACATCATTTAAGCCGAGAGCAAACAACATTGATGATTACGCACCGAGTCGAGGACTTGGAGCAATGTGATGAAATTTGGGTAATGAAGCAAGGACAGATTGTGCAAAAAGGCACTTTTGTTGAGTTGGGAATACAGGGCTTTTTTGCTGAATTATTAAATCAATAAAAAAACGGGAGATTTTTTCTCCCGTTTTTTATGGTTATTTAGTACCAAAAATTTTATCGCCAGCATCGCCTAATCCCGGTACGATATAGCCATGTTCATTTAAGTGGCTATCAATCGAGGCTGTATAAAGTTCAACATCAGGATGAGTAGCTTTTAATGCTTCAATCCCTTCAGGGGCTGCGACAAGAACGAGCACTTTAATGTTTTTGCAACCTGATGCTTTTAATAAATCAAGCGTGGCAATCATAGATCCGCCCGTAGCAAGCATTGGATCGACAACAATCGCTAAACGTTCTTCTACATCATTAGCCAGTTTTTTGAAGTAAGGCACCGGCTGTAATGTTTCTTCATCACGGTAAATACCGACAACACTGATTCTTGCACTTGGGATATGTTCTAAAACCCCATCCATCATCCCTAAACCAGCTCGTAAAATTGGCACAACAGTGACTTTTTTACCTTTAATACGATCAACTTCTACTTTACCGCACCAACCATCAATTTCAACTAACTCTGTTTCAAGATCTTTTGTTGCTTCGTAAGTTAATAGGCTACCGACTTCAGTGGCTAATTCACGGAAATCTTTGGTGCTGATGTCCGCAGCACGCATTAAGCCTAATTTATGACGTACAAGCGGGTGTTTTACTTCAACAATTTTCATGTTGGCTCCTTTATGATTTAGCTATTTAGTTTCTAATTTGGCAATTTCTTCATCACGTAATACTCGGCGAAGAATTTTACCTACATTGGTTTTTGGCAATTCATCTCTGAATTCAATATCTTTTGGAATTTTGTAGCCGGTTAAATACTGGCGACAATAATTACGCAGTTCTTCCCTTGTTAAGCTTTCATCTTTTTTCGTGACGAAAATTTTAATGGTTTCACCGGAAACAGGGTGAGGTACGCCAATTGCGACAACTTCATTGACTTTGGGATTGTGCGCAACGACATCTTCAATTTCATTTGGGTAAACATTAAAACCTGAAACGATGATCATATCTTTCTTACGATCAACGACACGCAAATTCAAGTCTTCGCCCATGACCACAATATCTCCTGTTGCCATCCAGCCATCTTTTAAAACATCGGCTGTATCTTTAGGGCGATTCCAATAGCCTCGCATGACTTGTGGACCTTTAACCCATAACTCACCACGCTCTCCTAATGCAACGTCATTCCCTTCATCATCAACGATACGAATATCCGTATTTGGAACCGGGACACCGATAGAACCATTGTGTTCCGTAGAATCCCAACGAGAGGCTGCAATGAGAGGGGAACACTCTGTCATACCATAGCCTTCGATAATATGGCTACCTGTTGCTTCATACCAACGTTGAGCGATTGCACTTTGAATAGAGGCGCCACCGCCAACACTTAGTTTTAGCGCGGAGAAATCCACTTCTTTTAGTTGGTCGTTATTTAATAATGCATTAAATAACGTGTTTACCCCGGTTAAGGCAACAAAACGATATTTTTTCAATTCTTTAATGAACCCCGGAATATCGCGTGGGTTCGTAATGAGCAAGCCCGTCATGCCGAGTTCAATAAAGAGAAGGCAGTTTACGGAAAGCGCAAATACATGGTATAGCGGGAGAGGGATAACCCCAATTTTCGATTTGCTATTTCGTAATAACGGTTCAGCAATCCATTTCGCTTGGAAGATATTTGCTACGATATTGGCGTGAGTGAGCATTGCGCCTTTAGCAACACCCGTTGTACCACCGGTATATTGTAAAAAAGCAAGATCATCACATTCAATATTAGGTCTTACATATTGGCGTTGTTTACCAATACTTAACGCTTCACGAAAACTCACTGCATGAGGGAGTTTGTATTTTGGCACTAATTTTTTAATATATTTAACAACAAAATTAACAAGCGTTCTTTTACCAAATGAGAGTTGATCTCCCATACGGGTTAAAATAACGTGCTCGACATTCGTATTAAAAACCACCTTCTCAAGCGTTGCGGCAAAATTAGAAACAATTACGATCGCTTTTGCACCACTATCATTTAATTGGTGTTCTAATTCTCGAGGCGTATAAAGTGGATTTACATTGACGACAACTAAGCCTGCACGTAAAGCACCAAATAAAGCAATGGGATATTGCAATAGATTTGGCATCATAAGGGCAATACGATCCCCTTTTTCTAAACGTAGCTCATTTTGTAAATATGCAGCAAAAGCACGGCTTCGTTCTTCTAATTTACGAAAGGTTAAAACTTGCCCCATATTGATATAAGCAGGAATATCAGGGTGGCGTTTAACGGCTGATTCAAACATCTCAACCAGCGATTCGTATTGTTTTACATTAATGGTTTTTTCAGCACCCGGTGGGTAGTTATCAAACCAGATCTTTTCCATATTATTCTCCGAGCCTATTTTCGCGGGCTTTTCCTAAGAAAATTGGCGTTAATTCGGTTAATTGCTGATGGGCAATAATTTTTTTTACCATAAGAAAGCTACAAGCGGTGAAAAAAATCATGCCGAATGCAAGCCATAATTCGTTTATTATAAATTGAGATAACACAAGGGCGGATAATATCAGTATCATAAGAGGGATACAATAAATCCAAAATACACTTTTTAATAAGGTCATTTCGGGGATACCTAATTGAACCATCTCGCCAGCACTTAAATCTTCATTAACTTTAATTTCTAATACTTGCACAAGTTTTTCTCCTGCTAATCCTGATAGCGCTTTACTTCCACAATTTTTTTGCGCAGCACAACCTCCACAGGCTTGTTTAGCGAAACATTGCACTTGAGCAATACCATCTTGATAAGAGAGCACCATAGCATTTTCTATAATCATTATTACTCCTAAAAAGTGATATTAAAGACAATTTTTTTTGCACTTTCGGTTGGAATATCACCGATAAGGACGATATTTTTATCTTCTACGGTATGACTAAAAATAGTCAAATTGCCTTGTTTAAAGAACTGTTCATTAAAACTAAGTTCTTCTGTGGGGAAGACATATACCGTAAAAGAGAATATACCATCACTATATAATTGGCTTTCTAACTTTGTTATTTTTTCTGTATCTGTAATAAAGCCTTGTTTTAATCCCTTAACTAAATAAAAACCACTAGGTAGCCAATTTAACTTCCAGTTTATGTCTTGTTTGATATTTTGCTCGCTCAGACTAGTATCAATAACAGGGGGTAATTTTAGTGATTCTAAATATGGTGTCACATAAAGAAGTTCATTACCCACATATTGGCTAATCACTTTAAATTGTTCTAATGTTTGTCCCTCATGATCTTGCATAATACTTTTCAGAAGAAGGGAATTTTCATCATCGATCCAAAGCGTATATTGATATCGGGAGTTATCGGAGGGCGTGATTTTCACGATATCCGCAATGCGATCAGCTATACGAGATTTTCCTAAAAGCGTAAATTGATAGTTTTTTAGTTTAGAAAAATCAGTATAAAGAATAGAAGGTAAGTTATCTAAAATATGAGAACTTTTGAGGCTAAAGGGTTTGAATGTTAGCCCTAAATAACTTACGGTATTGTCACGTAAAATAATTTCTTCTCGAGAATTGTCTAAACGCAGTAGTTGTGCAAACTCTTTATGTAGTTGTATTGTATGACGATATTGAAATGACTCGATGTCATTGTTTTGTTGCAAAATATAGCGTAGTTCATAATTGGTATTTTTATGTGCAGAAACCATATTTTGTAATAATTGAATAGGGGAAGTTGACGTTGCCCATGATACGGATGAAAAGCACCATAGCAAAGTTAAATAAAACGTATTTATTTTTTTCATTATTGTTTTATCTCCACTTTTTGTCTATTGGGGTATTCAAAATTAAAGCGGTACAAGTGTACCAAAAATTTACGAATATTTCGAAAATTTTTACCGCTTAATGTGTTATTTAATACCCAGTTGAGATAAAAGAAAGCCACCCATCTGAAAAAACAGAGAGTGGCTAAATAAATCAATATTTTGATTATTTTGAAGGTGCTTCCGAGTGAGTAGAAGAAGTTTGTGCTTTTACTTTCTCTGCTTCAGTTAATACTGTTGGATTACCAGTACTTGAACGTTTTTGTAGTTCATGATTTTGTAATAAAGCATCAATACGGCGCTGCTGTTGCTCTAATTTTTCTTCTGTCGCAAGATCTTTTGCCGGTGCGTTGTAGCTTACAGCTTGAACAGCATTGCTAAATGGTACGGTTTGTAATGCTGGTTCGGTTTGAGCAACTTCATTGTTGCTATTTACCATATTCACACCTAAAACAGCCACTAAGCAAACAGAGGCAGCAATGCCTGCTTGCATAATTGGGGTACTCCAACGTTTTAATTTCACGAGTAAACCACGCGGTTTTTCAGCTTGCTTGTCAAAAGATTCATTTTCAATTAATGCTTCCATTTTTGCTGAAAAATCTTGACCAAGTAGAATCTCTTCCCCTTGCATTACACTACGAATAGTGTGATAGTTTGCCCATTTTTGCTTTAATTCTGGGCTGTTCGCTAGGGTTTCTGCAAAACCCGACTCAGTTTTTTGCCCATCCATATAAGCTGATAGGGTTTCTTTTTGTTGCATAATTTACTCCAATTAACTTGAAAATAGGATACCTTTTGAAAATGGTAAAAGGTTTAAAATCTTAAATAATTAGTTAGCCTTGCATCAAAGGATTGATTTTTGCATCAATTGCTTCACGAGCCCTAAAAATACGAGAACGAACGGTTCCTACTGGGCAATTCATCACTTCGGCAATTTCTTCGTAACTCAGACCTTCAATTTCACGTAATGTAATTGCTGCTTTTAACTCTTCTGGTAAGTTTTCAATTGTTTCAAATACAATACGTTTTAATTCATTAGATAATACTAAGTTTTCGGGGGTATCAGCTTCTCTTAATTGAGTGCCGACATCATAACTCTCAGCATCTTCGGCTAAAATATCTTCCTTAGGTGGACGACGACCTAACGAAGTTAAATGATTCTTTGCAGTATTTACTGCAATACGATAAAGCCACGTATAAAAAGCGCTTTCACCACGGAAAGACTCTAAAGAACGATAAGCTTTAATAAATGACTCTTGCACAATATCAGGAATATCGTCGCGTGCGACATAACGAGTAAGCAATCCTGCCACTCTGTTTTGGTAGCGAACTACCAGTAAATTAAATGCTTTTTTATCACCTTGTTGTGCTTTTTCGACTAATTCTTGGTCGGTGATTTGTTCGCTCAATTTGCGGACTCCTAAATTTCAATTCTTTTTCTTCTTCATCGCACACTACATTAGAGTGTCATTTTTCCAGATAGTTCATAAAAAGATAAGAAATTTATTTTCTTTTTTCTTTTATTTGAAAAATCATCTTACTTTAATCAGTAAGACTCGGAATTCTACTTTAATTTTAAAAATATCCAAAGATATATCAGCGAAAAAGAAGCGGTTTTGTTATAATAAATGTATCTTTTCTTAATGAGAAAATTACCATGAAACCAACATTTAATGAAAATAGACCTCAGTTCCAAACATTGGAACGTAAACGAAATCAAACGAATACAAAAGAGAAAACATCACGTTCACAAGAAAAAGGCTATCGCGAAAAAAAATTAACGTTAAATCGCACAGAAACAATTTATCTGACCGAAGGGAAAAAAGCGAGCGGACAAGGTAGCGTGAAAATTCATGTCAAAGGTCATTCTTCTTTGCAAAAAGAGAAAAAAACAGGACCGCTTTCACCTAGAGCGCCTGAAAAAATTAAGAAGAACCGTGCAGAAGAGATGAAAGTTTATGGCGAAAACAGTTGTCTAGCCATATTCCAACAGCGACCAGAATCTATCGTGCGTTTATGGGCAACGGTTGAAGGGGCAAAAAAATTAGGGGATATGTTAAGTTACTTAGCTGAACATAAGAAAGCTTATCATGTTGTTTCTCGTGAAGAAATGGAGAAAGTAACAGGAACGGAGCATCATGGCGATGTTTGTTTGCTAGTAAAAAAATCACCAGTATTTTCTTTAGAGGGCTACTTACAAATTACTCGTGCGCGTGATTGTTTGGTATTACTTGATAATGTCAATAATGCTCAGAATGTCGGAGGGGTTATTCGCACCTGTGCATTCTATGGTGTAAAAGGGATTATTACGGAAAGTAGTGATCGCTTAAATTCGAGTGCAGCAGCCCGAGTGGCTGAAGGCGGATTAGAATTTGTCCATGCGTTAGAAACAAAACATAAACAAATTGCTTTACAGCAATTAAGAAATGCAGGTTATCAGATCATTCATTTAACACGCCAAAAGCAAGCCTCTACGCTGACTAAAATAGCACTTGCAGAGAAAGTTGTTTTTGTATTAAGTGAAATTGTTTCAAATGAAATTGAATTTAGCGAAGATGTTACCGTTCAGCTTTCGGTAGCAAATCCACTCTCGAGTAGCTTAAATGTTGCAGTTAATGCTGGAATATTGTTGAATCAGTGGTATCAAGAAAAGGTACTTTAATTATAAAAAATGCGGACATCATGTCCGCATTTTTGTTAAAACTAGGGTTATTTTAAGCCAGCATCCGCTCTTAATGCTTCCGCTTTATCCGTTTTTTCCCAAGGGAAATGCTCACGACCAAAGTGTCCGTAAGCGGCAGTCTCACGATAAATCGGACGGATTAAATCTAACATTTTGATTAAGCCGTATGGACGTAAATCGAAATGTTCACGCACTAAACGCACTAACACTTCATTGCTCACTTTACCAGTGCCAAAGGTTTCCACCATAATTGACGTTGGCTCGGCGATACCGATCGCATAAGAAAGCTGAATTTCACAACGATCTGCTAAACCTGCTGCGACAATATTTTTCGCTACATAACGTGCAGCATAGGCAGCTGAACGATCCACTTTTGATGGATCTTTACCAGAGAACGCACCGCCACCGTGACGCGCTGCACCGCCGTAGGTATCAACGATAATTTTACGGCCTGTTAAACCACAGTCGCCCATTGGACCACCGATCACAAAACGACCTGTCGGGTTGATAAAGTATTTGGTATTTTGGCTTAACCATTCGCTTGGCAATACCGGCTTGATGATCTCTTCCATCACACCTTCAAACACTGTCTTCTGATCAACGTGTTCTGCGTGTTGGGTTGAAAGCACCACAGCATCGATGCCTTTAATTTTGTTATCTTCGTAAATAAAGGTTAATTGGCTTTTTGCATCAGGGCGTAACCAATCTAATTTGCCTGATTTACGCACTTTTGCTTGTTGTTCCATTAGACGATGAGCGTAAGTGATTGGAGCCGGCATTAACACTTCCGTTTCATTTGTTGCGTAACCGAACATAATCCCTTGGTCGCCTGCACCTTGCTCTAATGGGTTAGCACGATCCACACCTTGATTGATGTCTGGCGATTGTTTGCCGATAGCATTTAATACCGCACAAGAGTGCGCATCAAAGCCCATATCTGAATGGGTATAACCGATGTCGCAAATCACTTGGCGAGTTAAGTTTTCAATATCCACCCAAGCAGAAGTGGTGATCTCACCGCCCACAAGTGCCATACCGGTTTTTACATAGGTTTCACACGCCACACGTGCTTTCGGGTCTTGTTTGAGAATTTCGTCTAATACTGCATCTGAGATTTGGTCTGCGATTTTATCCGGATGCCCTTCCGATACCGATTCTGATGTAAATAAATTGATAGCCATTTTATATCCTTTGATATTTGTTTTTTACTGAATAGGGAATAATACAAGCGGTCAATTTTGCTAATTTTTTGCAAAATTCAACCGCTTGTATTTACGTTGTTTAATAAACTAATTAGCCGTTTTTCCGTCTAGACGTCCATAATACATTTTTTGAACATTTAAGGCAAACTTTTTTTAATAAACCTTGTCTTATCGAAAAACGCCCTTATTATTTGTGAACTCAATAAAATTATAGGAAAAAACAGAATGCAATTTATTGGAAAAATTGTCGGTTTCTTTTTAGGTTATCAAATTTTTCATAGCTTTTTCGGCGCGCTTTTTGGTGCTTTTTTAGGACACCTTGCTGATAAAAAGCTCTACGAGCTAGGTAGTGTTCGTTCTACGATTTTTGGCAAAAATTTAACACGTCAATCTCTGTTTACTCAAACTACTTTTGCGGTATTAGGCCATATTGCCAAAGCAAAAGGGCGTGTAACTGAAGATGATATTCATCTTGCTCGTCAGCTAATGGCTCGCCTGAAATTAGACGCTGCAAATCAACAATTAGCCCAACAAGCCTTCACATTGGGTAAAGAATCTGATTTCCCACTTCGTCAAGTGATTCAAGAATTTAGAGAAGCCTGTGGACAGCGTGCGGATTTACTACGTTTTTTCGTGGAAGTACAAATGCAAGCCGCCGTACAAGATGGTGAATTAGATAGCAATGAACAGCAAATTTTGTTTACGATTGCTGAAACATTAGGTATGAGCCGTTTCCAATTTGAACGAATGATCGCAATGGTTATGGCGGCGCAACAATTCCGTTCGGGGAATTTTTATCAAGAGTACCATTATCAACAAAACGACTCTCAACAATCGCAACAAGGCTCTTATGGTGGATACCGCCAAGCTAACAGTGCGCCAAGTATTGAGGCGGCTTATAATGTATTGGGCGTGAGTGCTTCTGATGATCAGAACACGGTAAAACGGGCTTACCGCAAATTGATGAATGAACATCATCCAGACAAGCTCGCAGCCAAAGGCTTACCTGACGAGATGATGGAATTAGCTAAGGAAAAAGCTCAACAAATTCAAGCCGCCTATGATTTAATTTGTAAATATAAAGGTTGGAAATAACTCACTTTTGCAACGGATAACTCAGCGTTATCCGTTATTTTTTATGATGATGACACCTAAAGTAATTTTAGCCCCAATGCAGGGGGTATTAGATCCTTTTCTGCGTAAACTTTTGACTACGGTAAATGATTATGATCTCTGCATTTCAGAATTTGTACGCGTGGTTGATCAGAAACTCCCTCGCAAAACTTTTTACCGTCTTTGTCCGGAACTTTATCAAGCCGGCAAAACCGATTCAGGAACGCCTGTACGTGTGCAACTTTTAGGGCAGTACCCGCAGTGGTTGGCGGAAAATGCCGAGCTGGCGATTGAGTTAGGCTCACACGGTGTTGATCTAAATTGCGGTTGTCCGTCCAAAACGGTTAATGGCAGTAATGGCGGTGCTTCGCTCTTGAAAGATCCGGAGCTGATTTATCGAGCGACCCAAGCGATTCGCCAAGCCGTGCCGAAAGAGCAGGTGGTTTCGGTTAAGGTGCGTTTAGGTTGGGATTCTGCCGAGCAATGTTTTGAAATTGCTGATGCAGTGCAGCGGGGCGGCGCAAATGAAATTACCGTTCACGGGCGTACCAAAACCGATGGTTATCGTGCAGAACGGATAAACTGGCAAGCCATTGGCGATATTCAAAAAAGATTGAATATCCCAGTTATTGCCAATGGCGAAATATGGGATTTTGAATCTGCAAAAAAATGCCAAGAAATTACCGCTTGCCAAGCGTTAATGATTGGGCGAGGTGCATTAAATACACCGAATTTAAGCCGAGTAGTGAAATTTAATCAGCCAAAATTAGCGTGGCGTGAGGTGCTTAAATTGCTGTTCCAATATGTGAATATGGAAAATGAGCACGACTCCGGTTTTTATCACGTGGCACGCATTAAACAATGGTTGCATTATTTGGATAAAGAGTATCCGGAAGCAATTGCTTTATTCCAAATTCTAAAAACAGAACACGGCTATGCAGGCTTAAAAAGACATATTGAGCAAGCGGTCGAAAAAGGACAATAAAATGCAAAAACAGATTTTTAGTGAACAAGAGATTCAGCCTACTTCTTTTCAAGCAAAACAAGAGTTTACGGAAGAAGAAGTTGTCATTGAAGAGGATAATTTAGAGAGTGAGTATCAGTCTGCAACCGCAGAATTGATTATTGAAGAAAGTCTAAAACCTTCCCGATTTTGGGTTAGATTGTTGTTAGCGGCACTGGCATTATTTACCGTAGCAGTGATTGCTCAAAGTATTCAATGGTTATACGACAGTTTTCAAGCGCATCAATGGATCGATTTCGCTTTTGCTATTGTATTTTTCTTAGTCAGTCTAACAGGCGTTGGTGCAATTGTTAATGAATGGCGAAAGCTTGTCTTTTTACGTAAACATCAGCAGAATCAGCAACTTAGCCAACAATTTTGGCTAGAAGAATCGGCTTCAACAAGCGGTGAAAAAACGAAAGCATTTTGTAATCAGGTATTGGCAAATTTAGAGCATATTCCGAACATTGAGCAATATCAGCAACGTTGGCTTAATCAGTTAGAGGATGGCTACAATGGTAAAGAGGTGGCTTATTTGTTTAGTGAAAATGTATTATCGCCGCTTGATAAACAAGTCAAACAATTGATTTCAAAAAGTGCAACAGAGAATGCGATTATCGTGGCAGTAAGTCCTTTAGCACTAGTTGATGTTCTGATGGTTGCGTGGCGAAATATCGCATTAGTGAATAAAATCACGCGTATTTATGGCATGGAATTAGGCTACTTTAGCCGTCTAAAACTGTTTAAAATGGTTTTGACCAATATGGTTTTTGCTGGCGCGACAGAAATCGCCACCGATGTAGGTGCAGAATTTTTCTCACAGAACTTAACTGCAAAATTATCTTTAAGAGCAGCGCAAGGCATTGGCGTGGGGTTACTTACGGCAAGATTAGGGATTAAAGCCATGGAGTTTTGTCGCCCTCTGGCTTTCCAAAAGAATGAAAAACCGAAAATTGCACACCTTCGTCAAGAGATATTAGGAGCCGTGAAATCAACAATTTTTAGTAAATCAATGGAAACAGAAAAAATAAAATAATACAGTTAGAAAAGCTCACATATGTGAGCTTTTTTGTGATAGAGATCACAAATCTTAAAATAGGAATAATTATCATTTGATTTTATTGGGTATCTCTTTTTATAATTAGCGTTATTTCATAATTACGAGAAAGGATACATTATGCTTAAATCTTCAAAGACAGTTAATATACCTGTGTTTAAATATTCAGCTATTGCGCTTACTTTATTCACTTTAAATTCCCTATCTTCAGCACAACAGAATACAATGTCCTTAGATACGATTAATATTAGTGAAAATTTAGATAGTCGAACGAGCAATACTCCTAATATTATTAAAAAAAATGTGAAAAATATCCAAACAGAGCTTATCAGGGATACTCGCGATCTTGTTCGTTATGCTACGGATATCGGGATTAGTGATAATGGACAGCGATTAAAAGGATTTGCAATAAGAGGTGTAGAAGGTAATAGGGTCGGGATTAGTATAGATTCTGTTTCACTGCCTGATTCTGAAGAAAATTCTTTATATGCTCGCTATGGAAATTTTAATAATTCGCGTCTAGCTATTGATTCTGAATTAGTACGAAATATTGATATTGTAAGAGGCTCTGATTCTCTAAATTTTGGTAGTGGATCTTTAGGTGGGCATGTTAATTATCATACGCTAGAAGCTTATGATCTAATCGAAGAAAATAAGCATTTTGGTGGTTTATTTCGTTCAGGATATAGTAGTAAAAATCGTGAATGGACCAATACTGTTGGTTTAGCTTATGCCAATGAAGTCATTGATACAATATTTGTTTATTCTCAGCGTTATGGGCATGAAATGAAAAGTGCAGGAGGAAATACTCATGTACAAAGTGAAGGATATTATGATACTCCGAGAGATATTGCGCGAAGAGCTGAAATTGGAGCGGCTAGAATTACTCCAGATCCTTCAACACATAAAAATCATAGTTATTTAGCAAAATTAGGCTGGAACATTATACCAGGGCATCGTTTAGGTCTCTCTGTAAGTGGACAAAATAATAGTAATTATATTGATGAAAAATCATATTCATTAACAACTTATTGGAGAGAGGCTGATGATGAGCAAAAACGTTTAAATGCTAATGCTCATTACGAATTTGCACCAGAGTCTACTTTATTATCACTTATCCGAACAGATATAGATTATCAAAAAACAGAAAATTCAGCCTTAAATTATAAAGGGAGCTTTGATAGAACAGGTGGTAATTGGCGAGAAGGATTTTTGTATGAAAAAGGTGCTTTACAGAACAGGGATCACCGAAATAATAAAACGGAATTCTATCGAATTTCAACACGTTTAGATAGCCAGCCTTTGCAAATATTCGGAGCTGAACACTTATTGCGCTTAAGGGCTTTCGCCGCACGTAGGGATTTTGAAAATATCAATAATGATGAGATTATTGATATAGATGGGCGCGTGAAGGGGAAAGAAACTTATACGATTCAATATCCGATGAGAACTCAACTATATGGCGTAGATCTAAAAAATGATATCACTTTTAATGATATTTTTTCTGCTCATATAGGTTTTGGTTATCATTATGAGAAGGTAAAACCTCAGCATTTAAATCCTCAAGTCCCTTGTGGAAAAAGTAGCAATTTTGGTCGGTTATGCGCAAGTGTTGATATGCATGGGAAATCATTTAAAAATTGGAATGGGCTTCTAGGATTAGATGCTCATTTAGATCCTAATTGGATGATTGGGTACCAATGGAGTACGGGATATCGAACACCTACGGCATCAGAAATGTATTTTACATTTGAAAGTGCTTATGGGAATTGGGCTGCGAATCCCCACCTAGATTCAGAAAAAAGCTCTAACCATAGTATTTTTCTGCAAGGTAAGGGTAAATATGGTAGCTTGGATTTGACGCTTTATCAGACTCGTTATCGGGATTTTCTCTTTGAACAAGAAACATCGATTACTCGTAATGATCCAACTTGTGATTGGTATGCTGCATATTATACAGGGTGTACAGGAGAAAGAACGGATTATTATCAACAGATGGTTAATTTGGATAGAGCGCGTATTAATGGTATTGAAATAAAAGGTAATCTTGATCTTCATCAATTTATAGGATTTTCGAAAGGTTTTAAATTGCATGGGGCTTTGGGTTATAGTAAAGGTAAGTTATCCACATCAGATAGTTTACTTTCTATTCAACCATTAAAAGTAGTCGTAGGTCTAGATTATGAGCATCCAAGTGAGACATGGGGGATATTTTCTCGTTTAACATATCTAGGAAATAAAAAACCAAAAGATGCACAAGTCTCAGAACTTACAGAACGTTGCGTTCTATCTGAATTTGATTATTGGGTTGGGAATCAAGTGTGCAAAAAAACAGAAAGTTACTTAAAAACAGAGTCTTATCGTTGGTTAAATGCGAAAGCATTTATATTCGATTTGTTTGGTTATTATAAACCAACAAAAAATATTACTTTAAGGGCTGGTATTTATAATTTATTGAATCGTAAATATCATACTTGGGATAGTTTGCGAGGATTAAATCGTCGCGCGACTGTGAATAGTATTGATTGGGATAAAGGACAAGGATTAGAACGTTTTTATGCACCAGGGCGTAATTATTCTGCTTCAGTAGAAGTTCGTTTCTAATATTAATTGAGAATAGGCGGAGATAATACTCCGCCTTATTACTTTAATGATTATAGGTCATCAATTACGACATAAATTTTTGAAACAGGGCCATGAACCCCAACAACTTTAATCAATTCAATATCTGCCGTTGCACTTGGACCAGAAATGATATTGACACAAGATGGCATACGTTCGCCGGCTTGCGCTTTTTCGTGAAGAATTTGAGCTAATTGGGCTACACGTGGTAACACGGTACTTTTACGAACAACAACAATCGATTTTTCAGGTAGTAAGCTTGTTGAACGACCGTTATCTTTAGTTGCAAACAAGACGATACCACCTGATTCAGCTAAACCGTATTCGCCATAAACGATACCAATGTTAGCCACAGCGGATTTCGCAATGTTTTCTTCGCCTTTTGAGAAATCCCAAACATAGCTATCAAATTTTTCTGTTACGGCAGAAGTAATCCCTAAATTTTCAAGGCGAGCATCGTTGTTTAATACGATGCTGCTTCCACCATATTTTTCACAAACGTCGACAACAGCTTGGGCAACATCAGCCTCTTTGGTTTCAACAACATCAACTAAAAGTACTTTGGCAAAATTCATGAATTCATTGCAAAGTTCATTTTGCGATAGATGTGTTAAACGTGTCGTTGGATGGTCATTCACAGGTGCTTCCATCGGTGCAGGAACTAACTGACGAGGTCTTCCCATTTTTGCCGCAAGTTTATTTAAAAAATTTTCTCTATTTTCTAGGTTCATTTTTTTATTCCTTTATTATTCTCCACCAAGCAGTGGAGAATATGTTTAATTATTTACGGTTAGCAAACCACTCACGGAAGCTTTCGCCTTCAGGTGTTGGCAGATCACGTGCTTTTGTCCATTCGCTTAAAGCACCCATTTGAACAGGCGCTTTACCATTCTTGATAAATTTACCCATCAATTTAGCACCAACTTTCACGCCCATATTCCATACGGCAGGGTGTGAGTTGGCAAAGGTAAAGCCTTTAATCTCTAATTGTTCAAGTTTTGGTGTTAGCCCTTGATCGACCATTTTTTCACGATGTTTGAGAATCAGCTGAGCCAGTGGAATTTTTACCGGACATACACTATTACACGCATTACATAATGAACATGCATAAGGCAATTCTTTAAATTCCTCATAGCCACCTAATAATGGCGAAATAACTGCACCAATCGGACCCGGATAGATAGAGCCATAACCATGTCCACCAATTTGGCGGTACGCTGGGCAGGTATTCAAACAAGCACCACAACGGATACAACGTAAAACTTCTTGGAATTCGCTTTCTAAAATAGCAGAACGACCATTATCCACAATAACAAGATGGAAATCTTCAGGTCCATCAACTTCGCCTTCTAAACGAGGGCCCGTTAGCCAAGTATTGTAAGCGGTTAATTTTGCACCTACCGCACTACGACATAGCATAGTGATCAATACGTCCACTTCTTTAAATGTTGGGGCTAAACGTTCCATTCCCATCACAGCGATATGGGTTTTAGGCACTGTTGTTGCTAAACGTAAGTTACCTTCATTTGTGACCAAACAAACAGAACCGGTTTCAGGTACAGCAAAGTTACAGCCTGAAATACCGATATCTGCTTCTAAGAAGTCTTTACGCAATACTTGGCGAATAAAGGCGTTCATCTCTTCCGGTTGTTCAGAACCTTCATAGCCTAATACTTCGTGAAGTTCTTTACGGATACGATGACGATCTTTATGAATTGCCGGCACAACAATATGCGAAGGTTTATCGCCTACGATTTGTAAGAGATATTCCCCTAAATCGGTTTCAACCACTTTCATGCCTTCTGCTTCTAGCACGTGGTTCAAACCAATCTCTTCCGTTACCATGGATTTTGATTTCACGATGGTTTTGGCTTTTTTCTCAAGAGCAACTTTACGAATATAAGCGGTCGCTTCTTCGGCAGTTTCTGCAAAAAAGACGTGCCCACCGTTTTGTGTCACTTTTTCACTTAATTGGTAAAGATACGCATCTAAATTGGCTAAAACGTGGTTACGGAATTGTTTTGAAAGATCTCGCCATTCTTCCCAGTTGCCTAATTCATCAACCATTTTTTGGCGGTTAGCCCCGATAGTTTCTTGCGCCTTAACCACCGCTTTGCGCATAATTTCGTTGTGTACTTGTTGTTCTACACGTTGTTTAAAGGGGAGCGTGCTAGTTTGTAAATGAGACATATTAGGCTTCTCCTTCTTCTTGCATTAAAACTTCCGCAATATGCATAACTTTTACATTTTTACCTTCGCGGCTTAAGCGACCGCCAATGTTCATTAAGCAACTTACATCAGCCCCGACTAAATAATCCGGTTCTACTTCGCTAATATTTACGACTTTTTCCGTAACCATTTCACCAGAAATTTCAGCCATTTTGACCGAGAATGTTCCCCCGAAGCCACAACAGGTTTGTTGATTGTGAATTGGTAATAATTCTAAACCTTTTACATTTTGAAGAAGTGTAAGCGGTTCATTTACAACGCCTAATTTACGGGTAAGACTACAAGAAGGGTGATAAACCGCTTTACCGTTTAAACGTGCGCCTACATTAGTAATTTTAAGTACGTTCACAATAAAATCGGTTAAATCGTGAAATCTTGCCGCCACTTTTTCCGCACGTTTAGCCCATTCACTTTCGCCAAAACGGTTAAAGTATTCAGGGTAATTTTTAATTGCATATACACAAGAACCCGCTGGTGCAACGATAGGATAGTCATTAACCTCAAAGGTTTCGACAAGGCTTTTCATTCCTGCGAGTGCTTGTTTGGTGTAGCCACTGTTAATGGCAGGTTGGCCGCAGCAACCTTGTTTTTCAAGGAAAACAACATTACAGCCTAGTTTTTCAAGTAATAAAACACTGTTTTTTGCGACACCGGCTTTTACCACATCAGCAATACAGGTTACATAAAAATTTACATTCATTTGAGTGTTCCCACTTTTAAATAAGAATAAGAAAAAATCGTATTTATTTAGCCAGATAGAAGAAAAGGAAGTATTGGCTACTTCCTTTTTATTTAAGTGGTAAATGCTTGATTATATTTAACCGCTTGTATGGTCTATTTTACCATAGCTTAGGTTATTTGGATTTACCACTTTATTGTTACTATACGTTGAAGAACATTGGGATTATGGTTAATGCAACGATAGCTGCAATAATGCCATAAATCATCATTGGTACAACGGTTTTCTTGATAATCGCACCCTCTTGGTTTTGAATGTTCAACACAGAGTTTACCGCAACGATATTGTTGATACACACCATGTTACCCATTGCACCACCTACAGATTGTAATGCAAGAATCAATGAGGTTGATAAGCCGGTAATTTCCGCTGTTGATAATTGAACACTACCAAAAGTTAAGTTAGATACCGTGTTAGAACCTGAGAAGAACGCACCTACTGCACCTAAATAAGAAGCAAAGATTGTCCAATATTCGCCGGTTGCTTCTGCAAAGCTCTTACCAATGATTTTTACCATTGAACCGTCGCCACCTACTAACATTAAGTTTACCATGATTAACGCACCGATAAGGGCGATAAATGGGTTACGGACTTGTTTGAGGCTGGTTGCAAAAATATCTTTTACATTGCTTGCTGATACAGAGAACAGTGGAATTGCGATTAAAACGGTAACCACGAATGGAATTAACGCTGGTACATAAAGCAATTTATAACCGGCATTCATGCCTGTACCAAAAATATTTTTTAAGCTAAAGATTAGACCTTCACTGATTTCAAATTGACCTAATGAGCCTAATTGCGTTGATACCCAAGTTGTTGCGTTGTTCATCATTGCTTTAAATGGTAGCTGTTGTACACGAGTTACAATTAAGAACGCAATGAGTAAACCGGTTGGTAATAATGCTTTTGCAACTTCTTTGGTTGTAACAGAAGTATTGTCTAGGGTGTTTTCTACTTTTGCTAAACCTACGCCTTTGTTTGCCAAGAAAATAGAGACAAACATACCAATTGCACCACCCACTAATGACGGGAATTCATAGTTTACTTGAGCAAGTAAGAAGTAAGGTACAACGCAAGCGAAGATGCTTAAATAGATAAAGACGATATTTTGGCGAATTTCTTTCCAAGTAACAATGAAGCTTAGTGCCATTACCGGAATAACTAATGCTGCAAATGCGTGAATGGTTGCTGTCATTGAACCAATTTCAAGGATTTTATCTTCACCCAAATTTAATGGACCGAAACCGAACCAAGTTGGAGTACCTACCGCGCCGAAAGAAACCGGTACAGAGTTCATAATCAAGGCTAATACCGCCACTTTAATCGGGTTAAAACCTAAACCGACAAGAATAGGTGCCGCAATTGCTGCTGGTGTACCAAAACCACTCGCACCTTCAATCATAAAGGCAAATGCCCAACCGATGATCATCAACTGAGCAACCGGATTTGGGTTAATGTTACCCAACCATTTACGTAACGTATTTGTTACACCGGAAGTTTCTGAGAAACGGTTAAATAAAATCGCACCGAAGATAACAGTAATTGGCGTTAACACATCTACAACTGCAGAAGCAATTTTTGCGCTAATTACAGTAATGTCTGTTGCAAAGAATAATAAATGAATAATCAATACCACTGCTGCAATCCAAGGAAGAGCAACATAAGAAGGTAATGCATTGCGTTTTACCATTAAATAAATGAGTAAAACAATTGGAAAGATACTAAGAAAGAGAGCCATAGGGTTCACCATTAAAAATTAAAATCACTTCTTTGATAGCGAGAGCTAATCATCGCAAATTGTAAACAAGTTATTAAAGAAAGAAAGCATAATGTTAAAGAATTGTGATGTAGATCACGAAAAAATAAGTAAATTGTTTAAAAATTAAGTTAAGAAAATGTAACTTAATTATAAATAGGTAGGTGAATATAGCTCTATTATGAGTCTAATAACCAGCTTTGTTTAAGCCCACAATGTGGATTTGCTTCAACGGAAGAAGGGAATATCTTGACGGAAGAACAACAATGGGCGAAACTGGCATTTATTCGTGATATTGTTGAAGAAGTTTGGGGAAAATAACCCACTTTGCTTTAAGGCGCACAGTTTGTGCGTCTTTCCATTTTTAGAAAAGGTATGGAATGAATTTAACTCTCCCTCCACTCAGTTTATATATTCATATTCCTTGGTGCGTTCAAAAATGCCCCTATTGTGATTTCAACTCACACGCTCAAAAAGGTGTCATTCCCGAAAAGGAGTATATTCAGCACTTACTTGCAGATTTATCGCAAGATTTAACCGCTTACAAAACGGCAATTGGCGAAAGAAAAATCCATTCTATTTTTATTGGTGGCGGCACGCCAAGCCTTTTTTCCGCAGAGGGAATTCAATACCTATTAGCGGAAATTCAAAAAAGAATTGCTTTTGAAGATCAAATCGAAATCACATTAGAAGCAAACCCAGGAACGGCTGAAGCCGAGCGCTTTTTAGGTTATGTTCAAGGGGGGGTTAATCGTATTTCAATGGGAATTCAGAGTTTTGAACCGGAAAAATTGTTGAAATTAGGGCGAATTCACAACCGAGAAGAGGCGATACAAGCGGTCGAATTTGCTAAAAATGCCGCAAGTTTGGGGCTGCGGAGTTTTAATTTAGATTTGATGCACGGTTTGCCTAATCAATCGGTTTCGCAAGCACTCTCTGATTTAAAACAGGCAATAGCGCTAAATCCACCGCATCTTTCTTGGTACCAACTGACTATTGAACCTAACACTATGTTTTATTATCGCCAGCCAACCCTGCCGGACGATGATGAATTATGGGATATTTTTGAGCAAGGTCATCAGCTTTTAACTTCGGCTGGCTATGAACAGTATGAAACATCAGCCTATGCGAAAAAAGGTTACCAATGTCAGCATAATTTAAATTATTGGCGATTTGGTGATTATCTTGCCATTGGCTGTGGAGCGCACGGGAAAATCACGTATCCGACCGGCGAGATTTATCGTTTCAGCAAGACGAAGCACCCTAAAGGGTATATGCGAGGAGAGTACCGCTATTCTCAAGAACTAATTGCTTTAGAAGATCGTCCTTTTGAGTTCTTTATGAACCGTTTTCGCTTACTCGAAGCAACGCCTAAAACGGATTTTGAACAACTTACGGGGCTCACGCTTAAATCTATTGAGCCGATAATTGCTCAAGCAATTGAGAAAAATTACCTCACAGAAACGACACAGTACTGGCAAATTACGCAACACGGTAAACTCTTTCTTAATGAGTTATTAGAAGGGTTCTTGGTTTAAATTGCAAAAAAACATAAGAAAACGACCGCTTGTGTAGTAATATACAAGCGGTTGTTTTTATTTGAGAGATAAATATGAATACATTAAAAGCTGGCGATAAAGCTCCTCAATTTACCTTATTGGATCAACACGAAAATTCTGTTTCATTAAATCAGTTTACAGGAAAAAAAGTGCTGGTTTATTTTTATCCTAAAGCATTAACTCCAGGCTGTACAACACAGGCTTGTGGTTTGCGAGACAGCAAAAGTGAGCTGGATGAACTCAATGTGGTGGTATTAGGCATTAGCCCGGATTTACCGAAAAAGTTAGCTCAATTTGAAGAGAAAAAAGCATTAAATTTTACCCTTCTTTCTGATCCTGAACATCAAGTTGCAGAGGCTTTTGGCGTTTGGGGCGAAAAGAAATTTATGGGTAAAACCTATGATGGTATTCATCGTATCAGCTTTCTGATTAACGAAGCTGGTGTTATCGAAGCGGTATTCGACAAATTCAAAACATCGGAACATCATCAAATGGTGGTAGATTTTGTGAAGGGGCTAAAATAATGGCAAATAAAGCGATTTTTTTAGATCGTGATGGTACGATCAACATTGATCACGGCTATGTGCATAAAATTGATGATTTCCAGTTTATTGAAGGCGTAGGGAAAGCACTAAAACAGTTGCAAGACAAGGGCTATTTATTGGTTATTGTCACAAACCAATCAGGGATCGCCCGAGGCTATTTTTCTGAAGAGCAATTTCATCAATTAACGGAATGGATGGATTGGTCGCTTGATGAAGATTACGGTGTGGTATTAGATGGCATTTATTATTGCCCTCATCATCCGGAAGGGAAAGGCGAATATCGAGAAGTATGCGACTGCCGTAAGCCAAATGCGGGTATGTTTTTACAAGCGATCAAAGATTTAAATATTGATCCAGCAAAATCTTATATGGTGGGCGATAAATTAGAGGATTTGTTGGCGGCGGAAGCTGCCGGCGTGAAGACGAAAGTGTTAGTCCACACGGGTAAAGCCGTTACCGAAGAAGGAAAGGCAAAAGCAGATCTTGTGCTAGACAGCCTAGTGGATTTAGTGAGATATGTTAAATAGAGAGAACCATGAATTATAATGATAAATCGCTTTCTGCTTTAAAACTTGGGCAGAAAACCGAATATAAAAGTGAATATGATCCTAATTTATTACAGCCGGTACCTCGCAAATTAAATCGTGATGGATTAGGTATTACCGATGTTCAGCCATTTAATCAAGGGGCGGATATTTGGACTTGCTATGAACTTTCTTGGCTTAACCTTAATGGATTGCCACAAGTGGCGATTGCAGATGTTGCGGTGGATTTTCAAAGCGAAAATTTGATTGAGTCGAAAAGTTTTAAGCTCTATTTAAACAGCTTTAACCAAAGTAAATTCGACTCATTTGAGCAAGTCGAGCAAGTGTTAGTGCAAGATTTGAGCCGTTGTGCAAGCGGTCAAGTTTCTGTAAAAGTTCGCAAATTATCAGAATACACCCAACAGCCTATCGTAGATTTTGATGGCGAATGTATTGATGAACAAAATTTACAAATTGATAGCTATCAATTTTCAAATGAGCATTTAGCAGGAATTGCTGAGGGCGAAGTGGTTGATGAAACCTTAGTAAGTCATTTACTGAAATCGAACTGTTTGATTACCTCACAACCGGATTGGGGAAGTGTTCAAATTCATTATGTAGGCAAAAAATTAAATCGTGAAAAGTTATTGCGTTATCTCATTTCGTTCCGTGAACATAACGAATTCCACGAGCAATGTGTTGAGCGAATTTTTACTGATTTAATGCAGTTTGCTCAACCGGAGAAATTGACTGTTTATGCTCGTTATACTCGCCGAGGCGGTTTAGATATCAATCCGTTCCGTTCTAATTTTGAGCCTTTGCCGAAGAATTTAAGAATGGCTCGTCAATAAAAGCAGGCATCACAAATAAAAGAAAAGAGTTAATTTCGATTTGAAATTAACTCTTTTTTGTTTATATGAGGTTACTTATTTGAAAATCACATCATTTTTCGGATCATAATCTGACGCTTTTAATACTTTTTTCTCTTCAAAGAATTTTTTAAGCATTTCAGCATCAATGAAACCTGTGTTTACATAGGTTGGGTGATTTTTCATGATTGGGTATCCATCTCCACCGGCTGTTAAGTAATCAGGAATTGAGATTTTATAAGTTTTATTCATATCTAATGGCTGACCTCCAATTTTGACATCAGAGATCGTTTTTGCTGTGCGATCTACAACCATTGAGATATTCGCAAACTGAGGATAACCGCCAGTATCGGTTTCTTTTAAGGCTACTGTAGTTAAGAAATCAACTAACTCTTTACCTTTTAGATCTAAAGTTGAAATCATATTACCAAATGGCTGAACCGTTAAAATGTTTTTATAGGTAATTTCGCCTTCTGGTAAAGATGCTCGGATACCACCACCATTCATGATACCGATATCTGCTTTCACACGTTCCATTTGAGATTGTGCAATTAAGCGACCAAGGTTTGTCTGTACAAAGCGTACAGATTCACGTTTGCCGTCAAAGAAACCTTCTGTATTACCAACTTTAACGCCTAATGTTTTATCGCCTTCGTCTTGGTATTTTTTCAATTGAGCATAGAGTGCTTCGTCTGCTTTAATTTCATTTGCGTAAAGTTTGTATTCTTTTGTGCCATCTTCTTTTTTGATGGTTTGTTTTAAGTTAATTGGAATTAACTCATATTTAACCAAAGTGGTTTTTCCGTTTTTGAATTCAAAGTCAGCACGACCAACATATTTACCCCATTCGCCGGCTTGCATAATCCAAGAACCGTTTTGGAAATCTGGTTTACATGCCATTGTTGGTTTATATTTCTCAATAAATTGACCTTTCTCATCAAAACAAACGGTATCATGTGTATGACCGCCGACAATTAAATCAAATGCAGCCGGTTTTAGTGTACGAGCCATGGTGACATCTCCTGGTGCGTTTGTACCGTGTTTTGCGTCTAAGTACCAACCCATATGTGTTAAGGCAATACGTACATCAGGTTTTTCTTTTTTATTGATTTGTTTTAAGACTTTATTTGCGGTTTCAATTGGGTTTTTGAAAATAACATTTCCTGTTACATCCGGGTTACCTAGTTTTGCGGTATCTTCCGTTGTTAAACCTACAACAGCAAATTTCAAACCGCCACGTTCTAACGTGATGTATGGTGTAACAAGCGGTTTGTTTGTACGTTTGTTATAGACGTTAGCAGAAAGTAATGGGAATTTTGCCCATTTTTCTTGCATGTCTAAAATTTGTAATGGTACATCAAACTCATGGTTACCTAAGGTCATAGCATCGTAGCCAATCGCATTTAATCCTTCAATATCAGGACGCGCATTTTGCATATCTGATTCAGGTACACCGGTGTTAATATCGCCTGCATTTAAGACGATGACTGAACCGCCTTGTGCTTCAACTTCTTTACGAACTTGGTCAATGACCGTTTTTTGTGGCGCTAAACCATATTCACCTTTGTCATTATTCCAGAAATGACCGTGAATATCGTTCGTATGTAATACGGTAAAGTTGTAAGTTTTATCAGCTTGATATGCCATTGCTGACGTTGAAGCTGTTAATGCTAATGCAAGGAGTGTTTTTCTAAATTTCATAATGTACCTTTTGGTTGAAAGAAAAAATAACAAGGAGAAAAAGATTAGAAAAGTAAAATGAGTAGCCAAGTAATAACAAGGAGTACCATCGCCATAAATACGGCAGCGGAGCCAATATCTTTAGCTCTTCCTGAAAGCTCGTGATAATCAGAGCCAATGCGATCGACAACCGATTCAACCGCGCTATTAAGTAATTCAGCAATGAGAACTAAAAATACGCTACCGACTAAAAGGAGCTTTTCAATAACGCCATTGCCCAACCAAAATGCTAAAGGGATAAGAATAATAGAACACCAAATTTCTTGGCGGAAGGCAGCTTCGTGAATATATGCGGCTTTTAAGCCTTTTATGGAGTAACCAGCGGCTCGAATAATACGAGCAAAATCAGCTTTGTTTGCAGGTTTCATAGTGTTTAAAAAGAGTAGTGAATAAAACGGGCAGTATTTTAGCTTAAAGGGCGTAAGAACGGAAAGAATATGTGACTTAAAATTGCAAAAAAACGTAAAAAAGAGAAATTTGCAAAAAAAGTATAAGTTCTAATCGTTTACCTATTCCATAAAGCGCATTTTTCGGATAATCTCATAATTCTTCTTTTTCGGGGGATAAATGCTTGCATTTATCTAAATAAGGTCTTATTAAAGTTAAGTATTATGAGCAATTCATTTTCTTCAAAATTACTCGGTGGCAATCTGGTATTGCGCATTTTCATCGGGTTAGTCTTAGGGATTATCCTTGCATTAGTCAGTCCTGAATGGGCTCAAAACGTTGGGGTATTAGGTCAATTTTTCGTAAAATCACTCCGTGCGATTGCGCCAATTCTCATTTTTGTCTTGGTAATGTCTACCATAGCAAATAAAGAAATTGGGTCAGACAGCAAAATTAAACCGATTTTAGTGCTTTATGTGTTAGGGACATTTGTGGCAGCATTAACCGCTGTTATTTTAAGTTATATGTTCCCAACTACATTGGAATTAGTTGCAAGCCCAGATAATTTAGCTCCTCCAGAGGGAATTGGCCAGATTATCAAAACCGTTGTGTTTAATTTAGTTGATAACCCTCTACAAGCTTTAGCGAATGCAAACTTTATCGGTATTTTAGCATGGTCAATCGGTTTAGGTATTGCATTGCGTCATGCTGCTCCTAGCACAAAAACATTCTTGAGTGATTTTGCTGATGCAGTTTCTGCGGTAGTTAAAGTAGTTATTGCCCTTGCGCCTATTGGTATCTTTGGTTTAGTGGCAGATACGTTTGCAACAAATGGTGCAGATGCGTTTGTGGGATATGCACGTTTATTAGCCGTTTTACTTGGCGCAATGGCAATCGTAGCGTTTATTTTAAATCCATTGATTGTTTGGTGGAAAATTCGCCGCAATCCATTCCCTCTCACATTTATCTGCTTACGTGAAAGTGGCGTAACGGCATTCTTTACTCGTAGCTCAGCTGCAAATATTCCAGTAAATATGGGGCTATCAAAACGTTTAGGTTTACGTGAAGAAATCTATTCGCTATCTATTCCACTTGGTGCGAATATCAACATGGCAGGTGCGGCAATTACGGTAACAGTATTAACGTTAGCGGCAGCTTATACGCAAGGTATTGTGCCTGATTTCTGGTCTGCATTATTACTAAGTATTGTTGCTTCAATTTGTGCATGTGGTGCTTCAGGGGTTGCTGGTGGTTCATTATTATTGATCCCATTGGCATGTAGCTTATTTAATATTCCAAATGATATTGCTGCCCAAGTTATCGGTGTTGGTTTTATCATTGGCGTTATTCAAGACTCAGCTGAAACAGCATTAAACTCATCAACAGATGTATTGTTTACGGCTGCAGTGAGTATTGCTGAAGATCAAAAAACAGCATAATAATAAAATAATCCCTATATTTTAGGGATTATTTTAGAATACAAAATGTAAACTTCATATTAAAATAGCATTGATTCTAATCAAAGGAGGATTATATGGGTACATTTGGTTATGCAATGATGACAGTGGTTGCGACACTCGCAATGATCTGTACTTTCGCATATTTTATTTTCTAATACAGAGGTGCGGAAACGCACCTTTTCTTTTTCTCCTTTCTTTGACAAATTATTCACTTTTTATAGTAATGGGTAACTCATGCGTAAACTCACTTTTTCTCAATTGACTTTTAATGTTAATAACACGCCTGTTTCAGAAAAATTTGACGATATCTATTTTTCAACTCAAGATGGTTTAGCGGAAAGCTATTATGTTTTTCAAGAGGGCAATCAATTGTGGGAGCGATGGCAAACACATGCAAGACCTTGTTTTGTCATCGCCGAGACGGGGTTCGGAACGGGGTTAAATTTTTTAGCTGTAGCTGAAAAATTCCAACAATTTCGTCAACAATTTCCAGAACATAGTTTAAAACGCCTCTATTTTTTATCTTTTGAGAAATATCCATTAACTTCAACACAATTAAGCGAGATACATCAGCATTACCCACAATTTGCAACATTATCAGAAAATTTAACCGCTTGTTGGCATCCGAGACAAGTAGGGTGCCAGCGTTATCATTTTGATAATATTTATCTGGATGTTTGGTTTGGCGATATTCGTGAAAATGCTGAGCAATGGGGAGATTATTATCACGAAATGGTCGATGCTTGGTTTCTAGATGGTTTTTCACCAGATAAAAATCCGGAAATGTGGAACGAAACGGTTTATCAACATATGTTCCAAACCACTCAAAAAGAAGGGACTTTTGCAACCTTTACCGCAGCAAGCCATGTCAGAAAAGGGTTACAAGCGGTCGGATTTGAGGTAAAAAAACGCAAAGGTTTTGGTAAAAAACGTGAGATGTTGTGGGGACAAAAAACATCAAGCTCGATAGAACAAAGTGTGAAATTTCCTTATTTTTATCAAAAATCTGCACAAGATTGCCAAGATATTGCGATTGTGGGGGGCGGAATTGCGAGCCTTTTTCTCGCATTATCCTTATTAGAAAAGGGAAAACAGGTTACTCTTTACTGTAAAGATGAAAATGTCGCTAAAAATGCCTCGGGCAATTTGCAGGGCGCGATTTACCCACAACTAAGTGATGACGATGAAAGAAATGTACGCTTTTATATTCACGCCTTTGATTATGCATTACAGCGGCTACAACAGCTTAAAACAGATATCTCATTTGAGCACGGATTAACCGGCGTTGCGTTATATGCTTATCACGAAAAAGTTGCTCAAAAATTAGAAAAAATGGCAACACAGACAGACGATGAAACACTCTTTAAATTGTGTAATGCGGACGAACTCAGTGAAAAAATAGGTTTAAATGTGGTGCATGGCGGAGCCTTTATTCCCTCTGGGGGATGGTTATCGCCCGTGCAATTTGTTCAAAATACGTTTGCCTATTTACAATCAAAGGGGGTAAAGATCGTTTTAAATCATGAAGTTACCCAACCTGATTTTAAAGAGGGAAAATGGATGTGGCAACATGAAGGCAAAACATTTAAACATGAAGTGTTAGTGTTAGCAAATGGGCATACCTTAAAAGATTTTGCACAGGCTAAAGGTATTCCTTTGTATCCTGTACGTGGACAAGTTAGTTCTGTGCCAAGTAATGAGCAATTAGCACAGTTAAAATGCGTGGTTTGTTATGATGGCTATATTACCCCTATTTCTCAAGCCGGACGTCATTGCATTGGCGCTAGCCATCTTAGAGATAGTGCAGAAACGCATTTTAGTTTGCATGAACATCATGAAAATATTGCAAAACTCCAGAAAAATTTGACCGCTTGTGAATGGACGCAACAGATTGATGCTTCAGAAAATCAAGCAAAAGTTGGAATTCGAGCGGCTTTACGTGATCGTAGCCCCATTGTTGGCGCTGTGCCAAACTGGGACGTGCAAAAAGAGCAGTATCAGAATTTATATAATGCGCTTCGCCGTAAAGAGAACGTTGAACTTGCAGCTTCTTTTCCGCAACTTTATCTAGTTAATGGGTTAGCATCTCGAGGATTAACTTCTGCGCCATTACTTGGTGAGCTTTTGGCAAGCTTAATCACGCATGAACCGCTTCCTATCAGTGAAGATATTTGGCAGATCTTAAATCCAAATCGGAGCTGGATTAGAAAATTATTAAAAGGTAGCCGAGTAGAGTAACGTTCAAAAAACAAACGATCAACATCGAGTTTATGATTTGAGTGTATTTTTTGCTTGCGATCTCCAAAAAGATAGATTACTTTTGTACTAGTTTACTAGTTCATTATCTTCGAGGTTCAAAATGAAAACATGCAAAACATTACTTGTCTCAGCATTAGCCATTTTTAGTTTAAATAGTCTGGCTCAAGAATTACCAAATGTAGCTATTACTGCGATTGTTGAGCACCCGGCTTTAGATACAATTCGTAAAGGGGTGGTTGATCAGCTAGAAAAAGAAGGCTTTGTGGATGGGAAAACGGTCAAAATCAACTTCCAATCAGCACAAGGCAGTACCGCAACAGCGGCACAGATTGCACGTAAGTTTGTTGGAGATAAAGCTACTGTCATTATTCCAATCTCAACACCTTCAGCACAGCCTGTTGTTGCAGCAACGAAAACCATTCCTATCGTATATTCAGCGGTGACCGATCCTGTTGCTGCTAAATTAGTGAAATCTTGGGAGCCAAGTGGCACCAATGTAACGGGAGTATCCGACCATAAACCGATGCAACCGCAGTTGGAATTAGCACAAAAATTAGTGTCTAATTTACAATCAATTGGTTATGTATATAGTGCCGGGGAAGTGAATTCTGCGATTGTCTTAGAAGAATTAAAAGAGGTGGCTGCGAAGGCGGGGATAAAAGTTGTGCCGGTTGCGGTACAGCGTAGTGCCGATATTGGTACAGCGGCTCGTAGCTTAAATGGCGAAGTACAAGCCATCTATATTTCAGAAGACAATGCTGTAGTATCCGCTTATGAAGCATTGCATAAAGCAGCATTGGAGATTAAAGTTCCAGTGATTGCTTCTGATAGCGATACGGTCAAACGAGGTGCTTTAGCCGCTTATGCGGTAAACCAATATGATATTGGTGTTGAAACCGGGAAAGTTGCCTCTCGTATCTTAAAAGGAGAAAAAGCCGGAAATATTCCAACTCATGAAGTGAGTAAAATGTCTCTTTCTCTTAATCAACAAACGGCAAAAGAGTTTGGTATTTCTATTCCAGAGCCTTTAAAAATAGAAGCAAAGGATATTTTTTAGAAATAAGTAAGTGAATTTTTGGTGTAATAGACAAAATAGTTGCTAAAAAGTGGCTTAAAGCCTTATAGTACCGGCATTATGTAGCAGTTGCACAAAATATATGTATGGATGCCACGCTGGCGTCTATTTCAGAGTAGCTGATAAAATACATGACAGCATGACTATCATTTCGCAGATGTAAAATTATTTATCTATATTGTGTTTATGACGGACGCCAGCGTGGCGTCCCTTGTATTAGAATATGGGTAAAAGAAAACCCCATTACGAGTACCATCATAATGGGGTTAAAGAGAAAGTAGAGTTGTGGCGTCCCTAGTGCTATTAAGCACGTAGTGTAGATATAAGCCTACTTCCTCATCCACTATCACCCCGAATGGTATCTCAGGCACGTTTTCCGTAGCCCGCATTCACAAGGTTTGGAGGTCAAATGGATAACCCATTATATTACGTTGGCATTGATATTGCCAAAGCTAAATTTGATGTTGCCATTAAATTACAAAACGGCAAACATAAGCATAAAGTGTTTAAAAATAATCCGGAAGGATTTCAATCACTTATGCAGTGGCTCAATACATTTGGTGAAACTTTTCACTGCGTAATGGAAGCCACCAATATTTATCACGAAGCCCTAGCTGATTTTCTGTTTCAACAGCAAATCACCGTTAGCGTAATTAACCCTAAATGTAGTGCAAATTTCACGAGAACCGATAATTTACGCTCTAAAACCGACAAAATCGACGCCAAAATGCTTGCCGATTATGCCGATGAAAAGCGTCATAAATTACCGATTTATCAGCCAATTTCCCCTGCTCAACGGGAATTGTTGCGTAAAAATCGCCAACTTGACCACCTGAAAAAACAGTTGGCACAAGAAAAAACACGGCTAACGATGTTGATTGATAGCGATTGCATTGCTTCAACACAGCAGATGATTGCCTTCATCAAAGCGCAGATTAATGCTTTGGAGAAAACGATTAAACAGTGCGTTAATGCAGATAACACATTGAAAAACAATGTAAAATTGCTTTGCACTATTCCTGCTATTGGCTTTGCAACCGCCGTTCAACTGATTGCCCATTTAGGTGATGGCAATCGTTTTAAAAATGCAAAAGCTGCAGCCACTTTTACAGGCTTAACCCCGATGATTAAAAGTTCGGGGAAAAGTTTAAATACCGTTATTGGTATCTCAAAAATCGGGCAATCCGACATTCGCAAGGCGCTCTTTTGTCCTGCAATGAATTTTGCCTTTGGCTGCTACAAAAATAGCGTATATCGCTCGTTTGTATTGCGGTTGCTTGAGTGTGGTAAGCCTAAAATGGTAATTATCACTGCTTTAATGCGTAAATTAGTCACTATTGCACAGGCTGTATTGCAAAAACAGACGGCATTTAATTTAGATACATTTATGAAATAAAATTTGTTGTGTCTTATGGTATCTACTATATCGTTTTATCAAATTTAAGGAATTGTGCATTTGCTACATAATACCGTATAGTACAAGGCTTTAATCCCTCTTTTTGAAATATGAACAAAATAACTGTCCATTTTGCCAAAGTACAAGAATAAAGAAATATAGCACATCAAATAATATTCAACGATATTTCGTCATAAATGCTATAAAACATCTTCCTTCAAGAATAAATTAGCTCCAATTAAAATTTGGGCAGATTACGCTTCTGGAAAACAAACCTTTCAACAACGCGCCGTTAAATATCATTGTTCAGTCAGAACTTCAAATATAATTGATAAAGCTCCTAAAACGTCTTTAAAGCATCCTTTAAATAGAAATATTATATCGCAGTTACAAAAAGGGCGGTTAGATACGTTAAAATACGTTCGATTTGTTATTTAAGAGTAATAAAAAAGCCTTTCTAACTAAGCTACACAAGGATTTTGCGAGCGGTTACGAAAGGCTATGATATGAATAATGGTGCAACTAGCTGGACTCGAACCAGTGACCCCCACCATGTCAAGGTGGTGCTCTAACCAACTGAGCTATAGTTGCTTTAACGCTTTGTATTATAGTTTAATAGATTAAATATGCAAGAGGCATATTGTTATATTAGTATAATAATACAGCAATCATTTAAGTGTTCGTTCGTTTATTAGGCTTTTTTCGCTTTTAGGTGTGCGACTTTATGTGCACGATAAATTGCGTTAATGGCGTGGATCAAAGCTCGAGCTGATGATTCAACAATATCGGTTGCCAAGCCTACGCCGTGGAATTTACGACCTTCGTGTTCCACCACAATATCTACTTGCCCTAATGCTTCAGCGCCTTCGCCCTTAGCTGTTAGGTTATAATGCGACATTTTTAAGTCTAAGCCGGTAATTTTTAAGATGCTATTAAATACCGCATCTACCGGGCCATTACCGCCATTTGATACCTGACTTAATTTCACACCATCAAGCTCAACTTGAACAAAGGCAGAAGCTGGTAAGGTGCTGATAGTTTGTGAGGTAATCACATCTAATTTTAAGCGATCTCCATCGCCAGCTTGCATATCAATGAAAGCGAGTGCTTCAAGGTCGTAGTCAAAGACTTGTCCTTTTTTATCCGCTAATTCTAAGAAAGCGGTATAGAGTTTGTCTAAGTCATAATCGCTATCTTGATAGCCCATTTCAGCCATATGGTTGCGTACCGCAGCACGTCCTGAGCGAGCGGTTAGATTTAATTTCTCTTTCTTCAAACCAATCGTTTCAGGCGACATAATCTCGTAGGTGTTTTTATTTTTTACCATACCATCTTGGTGAATACCCGATGAATGTGCAAAAGCATTAGCGCCCACAATCGCTTTATTTGGTTGAATTGGCATATTACAAAGCTGGCTGACCATTTGGCTTACACGATGAATTTCCTGGGTATTGATACGAGTATCTAAGCCGTTGAACATATCTTGACGGGTCTTAATAGCCATTACTACTTCTTCTAATGCGGTATTACCGGCACGTTCACCAATGCCGTTAATGGTACATTCAATTTGTCGTGCACCATTTAAAACAGCGGTAAGAGAGTTTGCAGTTGCCATACCTAAATCATTATGACAGTGAACCGAAATTACAGCCTTATCGATATTCGGTACACGGTTCATTACATCTGCAATAATGCCGCCATATTGGGTTGGTAAACAATAACCTACGGTGTCCGGAATGTTTACCGTGGTTGCGCCTGCTTTAATCGCTGCTTCAACAATACGGCAGATATTGTCAATACCGGTACGACCTGCATCTTCACAAGAAAATTCCACATCATCGGTATAACCTCTCGCACGTTTAACAGCATGGATAGCCATTTCTACCACATCTTCAAATGAACGTTTTAGTTTTGCTTCCACGTGTAAGGCAGAGGTTGCAATAAAAGTATGAATACGGAATGCTTCAGCAACTTTTAATGCTTCAGCTGCAACATCAATATCTTTATCGACAGCACGAGATAAAGCACAAACGCGGCTGTTTTTAATATTTTGAGCAATGGTTTTGACCGATTCAAAATCGCCGGCAGAAGAAACAGGGAAACCCACTTCCATCACATCAACACCTAAGCGTTCTAACGCAAGTGCAATTTGTAGTTTTTCTTTTACGGTTAAACTCGCTTTAAGTGCTTGTTCGCCATCACGAAGCGTGGTATCGAAAATAATGATATTGTTTTTGTTCATAATCAGTTCCTCATAGAAAATTAGCTCTATTATCCTCTTTTTGATGGATAAAAAAAACCCGCAAGAAATATGCGGGCTAAAGTTTGGATAGTGAACAGACTTTCTTCAGATAACCTTAGTCCTCGCATAAAAAATACGATAACAGAGATAATCGGAGTGAAAGTTGTTTTTCCATTGTGTTGTGTGTGTTTATGTTTGCATTGTTATTCGGTAATGGTGCTATCATAACTTCAAATGGAGTTATGTCAATAGAATTTCTCACTTTGCGCAAACGTTTACCTGCGTAAAAACCATTTTGTTTTAGATATATATTTTGTTTATTTTTCATTTTTTAGTTTTAAAAGCTAATGAGTTATTCTCCGACCAAAGAAAAGAAAACGATTTAGTCAAAAAAAAGTTTTTTACGCTTTATTCTCGATTGGGTGAAATTTGTGCTGTTTTGATTTTGGTTATAAATATCGGCTATTTTCTTTGCGGAGAAATATGAAATTTGATAGCCTTACGACAATATTTTTCACTAGGGAAGAAAATCAGATGAACGTACCTTTTCGCGCGATTATTTCAGATTTAGATGGCACACTATTAAATGGTGACCATAAAATTGGTCAGTTTACGATAGAAACGCTGAGTAAATTATCTCAAAAAGGTGTTGATATTTATTTTGCCACGGGAAGAAATTTACCAGATGTAAAACATATCATTAGTAAAGTAGATGTAAAAGAAGCGATGTTAGTGACTTCTAATGGCGCAAGAGCCAATTTCTTGTCAGGCGAGCGAGTTATTAGTCATTATTTACCTGAAACATTAGCTTTTGAATTGATGAATTTGCCTTTCGACCCAACTAAAGTTTGTGTGAATAGTTATCAGGGCGATGAATGGTTTATCAATATTGATTTAGAGCAGCTCAAAAAATACCATAAAGATTCCGGATTTAGCTATCAGGTTGTGGATTTTAGCAAACATCATGGCGAGCAAACAGAAAAAGTCTTTTTTATCGGGAAAACCCTAGCGGATTTGCAGCCGCTTGAGCAGAAAATTCGTGAAACTTATGGCGATGATGTTTATGTTGTTTATTCTACGCCACAATGTTTAGAAGTGATGAATAAAAATGTTTCTAAAGCGAATGCACTAAGTGAATTAACACAACGCCGAGGTTATGGCTTAAAAGATTGTATTGTTTTTGGTGATGGGATGAATGACTTTGAAATGTTAAGCCAAGCGGGGAAAGGATGTATTATGGCAAATGCTGATCCGCGTTTGAAAGCCTCACTTCCACAACATGAAATTATTGGGAATCATAAAGATGAAGCTGTAGCAAGTTATTTGCGTGCCATCATGGGGATTATTTAGTATTTCGGTTATATCTCGTTCATTATGAACAAATTTGCAAATAAGCGGTCAAATGTAACCGCTTATTCTTAATTTAAATATGATGTATAAACAATGAAACTGAAATTAAAACCCCTTATTCTTATTTTAGCTTTAGGCGTTGGTGTTGGGAGCTACTTTTATATCAATAAAACGGAAGAAGCTAATCAAGTTCACTATATTACAGAACCGGTGAAACGTACCACGATTGATAAAAATGTACTCGCCACAGGTTCAGTTAGAGCAAGTCAAAGAACGGAAGTTGGCGCACAAGTTTCGGGTAAGATCATTAGCTTGAATGTTAAGCTTGGACAAGCGGTTAAAAAAGGCGATTTAATTGCAGAAATTGATGCGAGTAACCAAAGTAATAGTTTGAGTACAGCAGAGGCAAGTTTAGCCTCTTATCAGGCTAAGTTAAAATCGGCGCAAGTAGCGTTAGAAGTTGCGCAATCTAACTATGCTCGTTTAAGTAAACTGTATAAATCGGATAGTGCTTCATTAAGTGATCTCGAAACGGCTAAAAATACGCTAGCTTCAGCAAAAGCAACCGTCGATGAAGTGAAATCACAAATTCAAACTGCACAAATTTCGGTTAATGATGCGAAAACAAATTTGAATTACACACAAATTATCTCGCCAATGGATGGGATTATTGTCTCGGTTCCGGTGTCTGTGGGGCAAACGGTAAACTCTAATCAAACATCGCCAACAATTGTACAGGTTGCAGATTTATCGAAGATGTTGATAAAACTGGAGATTTCAGAGGGCGATATTGCTCAGGTACAAGAGGGGCAAGAGATTCGCTTTACGACTCTTGCAGAGCCTAATCGTGCCTATCAAAGTAAGATCGATACGGTTGATCCGGCTTTAACCACATTGACGGACAATAATTACACAGAAGAGTCTGGAAATACCGAAGCGATCTATTATTATGCAAATGCATTGGTCGATAATGCAGATAATCGTTTACGAATTGGGATGACTGTGCAAGGTCAAGTGAATATCGCTAAACGAGAAAATGTTTTAGTTGTGCCGACTTCGACTTTGAAGAAGAAGGGAGATAAAACAACGATTCAAGTGTTGAATAATAATCAAGTGGAAGAAAAAGACATTCAAACAGGGTTATCCGACAGTCAATATACCGAAGTAATTTCGGGTATAAATGAGGGAGAGCAAGTTGTTGTTACTCAACGGGCAGATAGTGAAAAAGTGAGCAGCGAGCCTCGCCGCCGTATGTTCTAGATGAAGATGTAAAAATGCCCTTAGTGTTTGCTAAGGGCATTTTTGTCTCTATTTCATTTGAGATTAGATTTCTAATAATAGACGTGTTGGATCTTCAAGTAAATCTTTTACCGCCACTAAGAAACCAACGGATTCACGGCCATCAATGAGGCGGTGATCATAAGAGAGCGCTAGATACATCATAGGGCGAATAACCACTTGTCCATCAACTGCCACTGGGCGATCTTTAATAGCATGCATGCCTAAAATTGCACTTTGAGGCGGGTTGATAATTGGGGTAGACATCAGTGAACCAAATACGCCACCATTGGTAATTGTGAAATTCCCACCAGTTAAATCTTCAACGGTTAATTTACCATCGCGACCTTTCTCCGCAAGTGTTTTGATTGTTTTCTCAATTTCCGCCATAGAGAGTTTATCGCAATTGCGAATAACCGGTGTGACTAAACCACGAGGGGTAGAAACAGCAATGCTGATATCGAAATAGTTGTGATAAACCACATCATCGCCATCAATCGAAGCATTGATTTCAGGGTAGCGTTTGAGTGCTTCAACAACAGCTTTAATATAGAAAGACATAAAGCCTAAACGTACACCATGCTGTTTCTCAAATTTCTCGCCATAGGTTTTACGTAACGTCATAATTGGCTGCATATCAACTTCATTGAATGTTGTTAGCATTGCCGTTGAATTTTTAGCTTCAAGTAAGCGTTCTGCAATGCGTTTGCGTAGACGGGTCATTGGCACACGTTTTTCGCTACGAGAAGAGTAAGCCACAGTGCTTACCGTATTTTGTTCTGTCGCCATGGCAGATTTTGCTTGTTGTGCTTCACGTTTTGCAAGGTAAGCATTGATATCTTCACGAGTTAATCGGCCGCCAACGCCAGTACCTTGAACTTGATTTGCTTCAATACCGTGCTCAGCCAGTAAACGGCGAATTGCAGGACCTTGTGAATCGGCATCAGAATGATCGTGTTCAATCGCAGAGGTCTTTCTATCCGCTGGTGTTGCTTCTACACTGTTTGTTGCAACATTTTGGATAAAATCGCCCGCTTGTGTGGTTGAAATTTTGCCTAATACTTGCGAAGAAACAACGGTAGATCCGCTTTCTTGTAAGATTTCACTCAATATACCATCCACCGGAGATGGGACTTCAAGTACGACTTTATCTGTTTCTACTTCAACTAAAACTTCATCGCGTTTTACGCTATCGCCTGCCTTTTTATGCCATGTTGCGACAGTCGCATCAGCCACAGATTCAGGGAGAACAGGAGTTAGGATTTCAGTTGTCATGTTTTTTTCCTTTTTAAATTTCATTTCATTCTCCCTATTTTGATAGGGAGAAAATGTACTATTAAAGCGTTAAAGCCTGTTCAACAAGCTCTCGTTGTTGTTTGTTATGTAATGAGGCATAACCGACTGCCGGTGCTGCAGAGGCAGGGCGTCCGGCATAATGTAATTTGGCTTTTGCCGGAATAACCGCTTCAAAATTATGTTTACTGCAATACCATGCGCCTTGGTTTTGAGGCTCTTCTTGACACCAAACAAAATCTTTTACATGTGCATAAGGCGCAAGCACTTTTGCCATGTCTTCGACTGGGAATGGATAGAGCTGTTCAATACGGATAATCGCAACATCCGTTTGCTCTTTTTTACGGCGTTCTTCAAGCAGATCGTAATAGACTTTACCCGAACACATGACGACACGTTTCACTTTTTTCGGGTCAATATTATCTATTTCGCCAATCACATTTTGGAATTGTCCATTCACCAATTCATCAAAGGATGAAATAGCAAGCGGATGGCGTAAAAGCGATTTTGGCGAAATAGCTACTAACGGACGGCGCATTTTACGAATCGCTTGGCGGCGTAACATATGATACACCTGAGCCGGTGTACTCGGAACACAGACTTGCATATTTTGTTGTGCGCAAAGTTGTAAATAGCGTTCTAAACGAGCAGATGAGTGCTCCGGTCCTTGCCCTTCATAACCGTGAGGAAGCAACATCACAAGACCACACATACGTCCCCATTTTTGTTCGCCTGAGCTGATGAATTGGTCAATCACAATTTGTGCACCATTTGCGAAGTCACCAAATTGCGCTTCCCAAATCGTTAATGTTTTTGGATCTGTGGTTGCAAAGCCATATTCAAAAGCTAAAACCGCTTCTTCAGAGAGTACAGAATCCCAGACTTGGAAGCGACCTTGGTTCGCATGTAAATGGGTTAATGGTACAAAACCGGTTCCATCATTTTGATTATGCACAACCGCATGGCGGTGGAAGAATGTACCTCGTCCGGCATCTTCGCCCGAAATACGCACATGCGTCCCTTCATCTAAAAGGGTTGCGTATGCCATGGTTTCAGCCATACCCCAGTCAAAAGGTTTAGAACCTTCTGCCATTTCTTTACGGTCGTTATAGATTTTTTCTACACGAGAATGTGCTTTTACAGAAGCCGGATATTCTGCCACACGTTTTGCTAAAGTGGTAAAACGGTCTGTTGGGAATCTGTTTTCATAAGGCGCAGTCCAATCATAATTTAAGTATTGTAGCCAATCGACTGCTGCCATATCCATTTCACGCCACTCAGGTACAACACATTCGCCATGATCAAGTGCATCACGGTATTCATTCGCCATTGACGTGACTTCATCTTGATTTAATATACCTTCAGCCACTAAACGATCTGCATAAACTTTGCGTGGAGTAGGGTGTTTTTTGATAATGCTATACATCATCGGCTGTGTTGCTAGCGGTTCATCTGCTTCGTTATGCCCATGACGGCGGTAAGAAATTAAATCGATGAAAATATCACGTTTAAATTTAGTGCGATATTCAACCGCCATACGAGCCGCAAATGCAACGGCTTCCGGATCATCGCCATTAACGTGAATGATCGGCGCTTGAATCATTTTTGCAATATCAGTACAAAATTCGGTAGAACGGGTATCGTTTGGGTTTGACGTGGTAAAACCAATTTGGTTATTGATCACAATGCGGATTGTTCCACCCACGGTATAGCCACGCGCATTTGCCATATTTAACGTTTCTTGCATCACACCTTGTCCGGTAACAGCAGAGTCGCCGTGAACGGTAATGGCAAGCACTTTTTCGTGAGCGGTATCACCCAAACGTTCTTGACGAGCACGAACTGACCCGATAACCACTGGGCTTACAATTTCAAGATGAGAAGGGTTAAATGCAAGGGTTAAATGCACACGTTTATCATCAACGGCAAAATCAGATGAGAAACCTTGATGGTATTTTACATCCCCCGTACGGTTGTCATCAGCGTGTTTTCCCGCAAATTCATCGAAGAGTTCGCCCGGTTTTTTACCGAGAACATTGACGAGCATATTTAAACGCCCACGGTGAGCCATCCCCATTACCACATCATTCATACCATTACGGCTTGCGTGACGAATGATCTCTTTCATCATCGGAATAAAGGCATCTGAACCCTCAAGAGAGAAACGTTTTGCCCCAGGGAATTTCGCCCCAAGATAACGCTCTAAACCATCGGCAGCTGTTAATTCTGCAAGAAGGTTGATTTTTTCTTCTTTCGTAAAGAGAGGTTTATTCAGCACACTTTCCATTTTAGCTTGAAGCCAATTGCGTTGTTCCATATCGTGAACATGCATAAACTCAAGCCCGATAGAGCCTAAATATGTCTCTTTTAATGCTTTGACAAGATCGCCAAATTTCATGGTATCTTTGCCGTAAACATACTTTCCTAAAGTAACGGTTTCGTTTAAATCCGCATCACTAAAGCCATGAAAGCGATAATCTAACTCAGGGACTTGCGACGTTTTCCAACGATAATAGTTTAGAGGGTCAAGGTTCGCTTGTGTGTAACCACGAATGCGATGAGCATTGATCCATTGAAGTAATTTTACCTGTTTAGCGCTTGCTTCAGGATCAACGACAGAAACGGCTTCAGGGAGATTTTCTCGCGCCAGCTTGCGGAAGTAATCACGAACTTGAGAATGAGGTTGTTCTGCCACGGTTGTTGCAGGGAAACTGTCAAAAATAGCTTTCCACGAAGCATCGACAGAAGCAGGATCTTCAAGATACTGCTCGTAGATTTCTTCAACATAGGCTTGATTTGAGCCACCAAATGGACTCGAAGCGAGCCAATCATCAAAATTTTTATATTGATATTGCATATAGACCTAACCTGTTTGGTTGTGGATTTCTATAGCATTATACTTTAAATTATGAAATAAGAATGTGAGCTATATCAGATTTTCAACATTTAAGCGGTTTTTTTAACAAAAAATTAGCAAATTTTTAGTATATTAAAAAAATAAATAATGAGGAAATTTACTTAAAATCCTTTTTGATAAGCATATGTAGATATTGTAAAATTAAAGAAGAATTTAACCGCTTTAGTCTCAGAAAAATGAAAAATTTCGCAAAAAATATTTATACAGTAATTCTAGGTTCTAGTTTTTCTTGTCATATTTTAGCCAACCAACCTGATTTCTCTCGCTTAAACCAAATAGATGCAGCGCAACAGCAACGCCAGAAACAATCTCAGCAGGTGCAAGATAAGGCTTTGCAGCCACAGGCAGATGTCCGTTTAGATACCGCTCAGCAAACTTTAACGCTTTCCAACCACGAATATCCTTGTTATCCCATTCATCAAATTTCACTGTCAGATTATGACTCGCCAACCTCAAAAAGCCAATTTCAATGGGCATTTGAACAAGCCGCTCGAGATTTAAAACTAACCTTGCCGCACTGTTTTGGTGGGGAAGGTTTAGGTATTTTAATGAAGCAAATTCAAAATCGAATTATTGAAAAAGGTTATGTGACAACCCGTGTGGTAACTCCTGAGCAGGATTTGCGTGGTGGGCAGCTAAATTTAACGGTTATCCCCGGGCGGATTGGCAATACCATTGTAGCCGATAGCGGTGTAGTACCTCGTTTTACGCGTTTACATGCGTTAACGGGGTTTACTTTTTCTAAAGGCGACTTGTTAAATGTGCGTGATATTGAGCAGTCTTTGGAAAATTTAAAACGCATTCCGAGTGCAGAAGCAAACATTGAGATTCTACCGAGTGAAAGCGAACAAGCACAGCTTGGTGAGAGCGATTTAAAAATCAGTTATGCACAAGCCTTTCCTTTTCGGCTGAACATTGGTTTAGATGATGCCGGTTCAACCTCTACGGGGAAATTTCAAGCCAGCGGAACGTTGTCGTTTGATAATATGTTCTCGGCAAATGACCTATTTTATACCGCTTTCACGCATAGTTTAAAAACGCATAATGATGATAAAGGCAACCGTGCCAGCAAAAATCTAACCTTCTATTATTCAATCCCTTTTGGTTATTGGACACTTTCTGCTTCACAAACTTACAGCCGTTATCATCAAGAAGTCTTCGGAGCCTTTGATAATAACTACCTGTATGCCGGTGAGAGTAATACCACCAAAGCAACACTTTCTTATCTACTCTATCGAGATAGCAAACGCAAAACGTCCATTTCGGGGAGTTTTTGGTCTCGTCAATCACATAATTATATGGATGGTTCGGAAGTTGGGGTTCAACAACGCCGAATGGCAGGCTGGGAAGCTGGGCTTTCACATAAAGAATATTTGGGCAGTGCTACATTTGAATTATCAGCGAATTATAAACGAGGAACAGGTGCAAGGGGCGCATTATCTGCACCGGAAGAGCTTTGGGGCGAAGGGACATCTCGTCCACAAATCATCTCGGCTTCAATCGATTTTACCCAACCGTTTATGTTAGGCGAACAACCTTGGCAATATCAAACCGGTTGGAATGCGCAATGGAACAAAACACCATTGATTGCTCAAGACCGTTTTAGTATTGGTGGGCGTTATACGGTGCGAGGATTTGATGGCGAATTAACGCTTTCTGGTGAACGGGGCTGGTTATGGCGTAATGAATTGGCTTGGAACGTGAATGGCAAAGGGCAACAGCTTTATTTCGCTTTAGATGGTGGACGAGTGATGGGCTGGGCAACCGAATCGCAATTAGGTCATCATTTAATGGGAATGGCGATGGGCATTAAAGGTAGCTGGCATGGCTTTTACTACGATGTTTTTGTCGGTAAGCCAATCAGCAAACCACAAGGTTTTAAAACATCTAACGCTGTAGCAGGCTTTAATGTAGGTTATAGTTTCTAATAAAAATTTTTGAAATAAGGATTTAAAAATGAATAAAAAATGTTTCCGTGTGATTTTTAGCAAAACGCTTCAGCGTTTGGTGGTAACCTCTGAATTAGCCAAAACAGAAGGCAAATCCTCGGAGCAGGCAAGCGGTGGGTTTTCGTCATTGTTTTGCAAAATTCGACCGCTTACCTTTAGTCTTTTTTGTGCTTTAGGCTTTGTCGCTTTTTCTAATACGGCGTTGGCGAACCTGATTATTCAAGCGGATAAATCTGCCCCGAAAAACCAGCAACCGATTGTGCTGCAAACCGCAAACGGTTTACCGCAAGTGAACATTCAAACCCCGAATGATAAAGGGCTTTCCCACAATAAATATGCCAAATTTGATGTCGATACCAAAGGGGCGATATTGAACAACAGCCGTACTAATGTGCAAACACAGCAAGGCGGTTTAATTACGGGCAACCCTTATTTGGCAAGAGGGGAAGCGAAGGTCATTTTAAATGAGGTCAATTCCTCTGACCCGTCGGTGTTAAAAGGCTATGTCGAAGTGGCAGGCAAAAAGGCGGATGTGATTATTGCCAATCCGTCCGGTATTCATTGCGAAGGGTGTGGGATTATCAATTCCGACCGTGCGACCTTCACAACAGGTAAACCACAGATAAAAAACGGCAACTTAGAAAGCTTTGTGGTGGAAAAAGGGAAGGTCAAAGTATCGGGCAAAGGGTTGGATAACAGCCGAGTAGATTACACCGAGATTATTGCCCGAGAAACGCAAGTCAATGCTGGTGTTTGGTCGAAAAAAGAAGCCAAAGTGATTACCGGTAAGAATACCGTCAAGCGGTCGGAAAATTCGACCGATTTGCAAATTATTCACAGCAATCAACCGCTTGCGGATGAAGCTCGTCCACAGGTGGCGGTGGATGTTGGCGAGTTGGGCGGTATGTACTCAGGTAAAATCCACCTTATCGGTACTGAACACGGTGTCGGGGTACGTAATGCAGGACATATTGGAGCGAGTGCGGAAACCCTCAAAATTGACAGCGAAGGTCGCATTGTCAATACCGGTACGTTAAATGCCAACCACGCCGTTCAACTGGTAGGCACAAAAGGCATTGAAAACCGAGGCAAAATCGAAAACCGCCAAGGCGACATAACCTTTAACACAGCAGCTGATATTCAACAAGACGGCTCGGTGGTGGCTCGTAGTGGCAATATTCATCAAACGGCACATCAAGCGATCACGCAACAAGGCGAAACGGTGGCAAAAGGGCGTATTACCTACAAGGCGCCCAAGGTTACCGCTTCAACCTCGTCCTTAATTGCCGCCGGTGTAGAGATTCAAGACACTCCAAACGGCGAAACCCGTACTCTTGAAAAAGCGAGTGCCCAAGGGCAATCGATTGTAGTCAACACGACCGGAAAAAGCACGTTACAAGGCAAAGTGTTGGCGTCGAATGTCCAAGTCAATGCTGCTGAGGCGAACCTCGATAACAGCCAAATCTACGCCTATGCCCTGAATGTACAGGCGAAAGCGGGCAACATTCAAGCGGATAATGCCGTGCTGATGGCGGAAAAAACGCTCAATCTTACCACGCCAGCCCAACTTCAAACCCAAAACAGCGTGCTGAAGGCGGAAACGCTGACCACCCAACAACGCTCACTGAATACCAAAGGTGCCATTTGGGAGCAAACCGGCAGCGGCGAATTAAAGCTCAATGTTGCCGATAAACTGCAAAATCGTGGCGGTACTTTTAAAACCCAAGGGGATTTAACTGTTCATGCACAGGGAATGGATAACCAACAAGGGCGTTTGTTGGCGAAAGGCAAGCTGACGGTCAATGCTGCTCAAGGTAAAGTAAATTCTAGCGGTGGGATTTTAGTTTCTGAGCAAGATATTACACTGAATTCAGGCGAATGGCTTAATGACGGCGGTTTAATTCAGTCTCATCAAAATGTGACGATAAATACCCACGGGCAAGCGCTCTCGAACCAACACACCTTAACAGAGGCGCAAGATAAAGGCATTGTGGCGTTGGGGCAGTTAAATATTCAGTCGTCCAATCTTTCCAACCAACAAGGGCGAGTGGTCAGCGGTGGCAATCAGCAGCTGACTGCCACGAACGTCAATAACGACCAAGGTTTGGTTTATACCCAACAAAACCTCGCCTTAAACGCACAAAACCTGACGAACCACCACGGCATGTTCAATGCCACCCAACAGGCAACCTTGGCATTGAGTGGGAATTTAAGCCAAACGGCAGGCACGGTTGAGGCGGAGCGTATCACGCTTTCGGCGCAAAATCTGCACAGCCGTGAGCATAGCCGTATTGTGGCAAATCAAACGGATTTAACGCTGGCGAATCAGTTGGATAACAGCAACAGCTTGATTCAAGCGAAAACGGCAGCTTTAACGATTTCAAGCCAAGCATTAAATAATACAAAAGGGGATATTCAGAGTTTACAAGGTCGTGCTGATATCAATACCCATCAACAAACGCTTGATAATACCGCCGGTAAAATTCGCTCAAAATCTACGCTGACGTTAAATAGCGGAAAATTAGATAACACCCAAGGTGCGATTCATAGCGAAAGTGATATTTGGCTTGATACCCATCATCAAACATTAACCAACCAGAACACCCTTTCATCAGAACAAGGGATCGTGGCATTGGGTAAATTGACGCTAAAAAGCGCAGATTTGGTTAATCAACAAGGTTATATTGCAAGCCGAGAAGCACAAACGTTAAACGCTCGTGCGGTTGATAACTCGCAAGGTTTGATCAAGGCAAATCAGGCATTGACGTTTGTTGCACAGTCAGTTGAAAACAAGGAAGGGATCATCTCAGGGAAGACGGTCGCTAATATTTCTGTTGCTGATCATTTTACACAAACAGCCGGGCAGCTTGGGGCGGATACACTGTTGTTAAATGCTGCTCGTTTAACGAGCGAAGAGGGCAGTTTGATCTCGGCAACGAAGGCAGATATTCAAGTCTCAGGGCAGTTCAGTCATCAACAAAGCCGTTTAAATACGGTTGGGGATCTTACGGTTCAAAGTCAGGACTTAAACAATCTGCTTGGGGTTATCAATAGTGCTGGAGGAAATATCGCTATTCAGACCCAAAAACAGCAGTTGAATAATACTCGAGGTCAAATCACGGCAAAAGGTAAACTGACGGTTAATTCAGGCGAATTGCAGAATCAGGCAGGTTTGCTTTATAGCGAGCAAGATATCAAGATTAATACGCATGGAAACACGTTAAATAACCAACAAACCCAAGGTCAAAATCAGGGAATTTTAACGCTTGGCAATTTAACGGTGAATTCAGGGAAATTAGATAATACTCAAGGCGTGATTTCCGCTAAATCTGTGCAATTGAATAGCACGGCATTAACCAATCGTTTAGGTCGTTTGCAAAGTAATGAAGATTTATCGTTGACGACTCAACATCTTGAGAACAGCCAAGGGATCATTTCAGGTGCAAAAAAGGTGACTTTAACGGTTGCGAAAAGTTTACAGCAAACGGCGGGACAAATTGGTGCGGGCGAATTAATCCTCAATGCCGGCTCACTCCAATCAACAGAAAAAAGTGTGATCTCGGCAGATAATGCCACTTTAACGGTTCAGCAGGCATTAACCAATACGGACAGTGAAATCTCTGCGACTCATCATCTTGCGATAACAAGCCAAGCACTAGATAACCAACGAGGTTTATTGCTTGCTGAGCAAGGCAATTTAACGCTTAACACTCAACAACAGCAGATCAATAATCAGCACGGTAAAGTGGTTGCCAACCAGAAACTACAAGTTGAAAGTGGCGCATTAAATAACCAAAACGGCTTGGTGCAAGGGAAAACCGGTGTCAGTTTAAATACGCACCAGCAATCGTTGGATAACACCTTAGGCAAAATTATCAGCCAACAAGCCTTAACGATTGCCGCCGGTGAGTTAAATAATCAGCAAGGTCATATTCAATCTACGCAACAAGCCGACATTCATTTGGGGCGTGCGACATTGAATAACGCATTGGGTGTGATGAAGTCTGAAGCGGATTTACGTTTAAATGCCGGTGTCGTGCGTAACCATCAAGGTGTGGTGGATGCAAAAAATCTGCAAGCGGATCTCATTGCTCTTGAACAAGAAGGGGGCGTGATTCAGGCGAATCAATCGCTCAATTTAACGGCAAGCGGTCAAATTTCTTCCACAAATCACAGTTTGATACAGGGCGAAAATCTGCAGCTTGCGGTTGCCGGTCAGCTTAATAATCAGAAAAGTGAAATCATTGCTAAGCAAAATGCAACGCTTAGCAGTGGACTGCTCAATAACAATCAGGCGGCGATTGTGGCAGAGCAAGGTAATCTTGAGATCTCCACCCACCAACAAGCCCTAACAAACCAACAAGGGAAGTTAAGTGCCGGCGCGAATTTGACGCTTGAAAGCGGCGATTTAGATAACACCGCCGGTTTGATTCAAAGTCGCCAAAATATGACGATTCACACACATCAAGGCAATTTGAATAACCAACAAACGCAAGTCTCTGCACAAAATAAAGGGATTATTGCGTTAGGCGAGTTAGCTTTAACAACGCAAAATTTCCTGAACCAACAAGGTTATTTATTAAGCCAAAAAGCGCAGACGGTAAGCGCACGCAACATTGAAAATGAATCAGGTGTACTCGCTTCATTGAGCGGACAAAAGGTCTCGGTGCGTGAAAATATCACTAATCGCCAAGGCAGAATCAGTGGGGAATCAACAACCCTTACTGCACAAGCCATTGATAACCAAGCCGGTTTATTGCAAGGCAGCCAAGATCTCACCGTTCAAGCGCAAGGTAATTTGAACAATGCGAAAGGACAAATCAAAGCACAAACTGCACTGGACGTAGCCGCTCACACTATTCATAACCGTGAGGGACAAATTCGAGCAACGGCAGGAACGTTATCGCTTGCCGCAGTCTCCGACCTTGATAACACTTCGGGGAATATCACAGCAAAACAGCAAGCAACCGTTGAGGCGAAGGCGTTAAACAATCAACAGGGCTTGGTGTATAACGAACAAGGTTTACTCCATCTCAATGTGAAGCAAGCCCTTGATAATGCAAACGGTAGCGTGATCAGCAAAGATACGTTTGTGATCAAAAGCGATTCATTCAACAACCAACGAGGCACGCTCTATGCTGAAAACCAAGGCAACATTCACGTCAATGGTTTATTGGATAACCGACAGCTGGGCAAAATCCACGGTTTGGGCGAAATGGCAGTTCAAGCGAACCAGATTGATAACCGAGGTGGCGAAATTCGTACCCAACATAAACTGGTACTGAATGCAACGGCGGATCTCAACAACCAAAAAGTGAGTAACACCGGCTCGTTTATTGAAAGCGGCAATATCTTGTCTATTCATACCGCACAACTGAATAACAGCCAAACCAAAGCCACGAATGAAAAAATGAGCCAAGGGATTTTAGCCTCGGCGCTAACGATTTCAGCGCAGGCGCTGGATAACCAACAAGGGAAAATTCATAGCCGTGTGCAAGGCGATTTACAGATACAATCGAACCTGAATAATCAGCAAGGCGAAATAACCGGCGGTGGCAATGTCGCGATTCAGGGTAAAGCACTGACGCTTAACAACCAAAATGGGCGTTTGCAAACGGTGGATTCGCTTTCCCTTTTTGCAGATGAAGTGACGACCAACGGGCATATTGAAGGGCGAGATATTACGATTCGCCAGCAAAAAGATTTTGTAACGAATAACCACATCAATGCCGACCGAAGCTTATCCATTAGCACGGCAGGTAATCTGACCAATCAGCATAACTTATATGCCGATGAGCAAGTTACCTTAAATGCCAACCATATTACCAACCGTATTGATGGGCGCATCAGTAGTGCCAACACGCACATTACTGCAAAAGGCGATTTAACCAATGAAGGGTTAATCAACAGCGTGAGTGCCGATGAAAATGCCCAAACCGTGATTAAGGTGGGCGGTCGTTTAACCAACACGGGCAAAGGACGCATTTATGGCGATAATATTGCCCTGCAAGCGGATAAGTTTGAAAACCGCGATAAAGATTACGGCAACGGCGAAATTCTCTCTGCGGTGGTAGCTGCACGTGGGCGTTTAGATATTGGTGCACGAGAAATCGAGAATAACACCAGCTATTACCTTTCAGATAACCAAGTGGGTGCAACACTTTTCAGTGTGGGCGATATGAGCTTTGGTCGCATCTTAAATGGGAATAATCAAGTAGAAGGCAAAGCAGATGTGTTGCGTAATAACAGTAGTGTGATTGAGTCAGAAAGCCGTATTCGTTTTGGGGTGGATAAGGTTTATAACAATAATACACACTTTACAGTGGAGCATGTTGAAGAAGGTAAACCCAATAAGGATATTACGTTATTACAAGATAAAACAAAACCAATCAATGAGCACTATATCATTCCTAAAGATGGCTATGATAAATTACCTGCAACGTTCATCAACACCTTGAAAGAAGAGAAAGGCGCGCTTTCTAATAGTCCGTTTATCCCTATGAAATATCTCAAATGGGTTGGTTGGAGCCGAGCAGGACAATTAGTTTACCAAAGTGATGGTACGAAACCTGTAGAATTAAAAGCAGGAGATAAGATTACACCTGATATGGTGCTTGCTGTTCGCAACCAAATGAACTGCGATGAATATGGTGGAGAGAAGGCAAAATGTAACTACGATCCAGCGGGTCAATATGGGATAGATAGTCCAATTTGGGCACATTTTAATGCAACAGCTCCAGCTGAGGCTGCACCATTATTTCCATTTGATAAATTAGAAGCTCAGCCTTGGTACAAAGAAGCCGATTGGTTCTCACTTGATGATAGCACAAAAGAATTTGATACCTTTAAAGTACCGGAAGATCCGGGTAGTGCGCCAAGCAAGCCTAGAAAACGTTTTTTTGAGAAAGAAGAGGTTTATCAGAAAAGAGTTGAGGAATATGAAAATCAACTTGTTGCATATACATTAGCAAAAGAAAAATGGGATTTCTATCGTACGCATATTGAACCTTATACGATATGGGAAAATAAATATAAGGAGGCTTTGACAAAAGTAGATGAGGGTATACAAAAACATAACCAAGATCGTATCGATAAACTCAAATTACCTTATTATCGTCGTTTTTGGGATATTAAATTAACCCATCATCGTGAAGATGAAAGTAAAGTCTTGACGACCGTTGCAGGGCAAATTATTGCTGGCGGAAATTTAGAAGCCAATAGTCAGTCTTTTGTGAATAATCGCAGTGTGGTGATTGCCGGTCAAGATATGTTGCTCGAAAATAAAATTAAAAATGAAGATGAAGAGGGCAGACATCGCATAACAGATACAGGTAAAAGTGAATACACTTACAGCCGTTGGCGTGGAGGATTTAGACGTTATCATCAGCGTAAATGGGACGGTGAAAATGATTACACCCGCATTATCGAAACGCCATTTAATATGCAGGTGGTTCGAACAGAAAAATACGTAAATTATGCTGATAACAAACAAACCGATGATTCACTCAAAAACAAAACGCTTCATCAACTTTCGTTAAGCAATGTGAGCGTACAGAATGACGTGCTCTCTGCACAAGGGAACAAAACGCTGGGGGGATTAAACTCGCTCGGTTCGGCTTCGTTTACCTCATTGGGCGGAACGGTGCATCAGGTGGATGCATTAGATGCTTGGTCGGGCAATGGGACGACTGTAGATGTTCAAATGCCGGCAGGGAAGCAAGATGCCTTCCAAACCTTGCGTGATGATGCCTTCAAACCGACCACGGTGGCGAATAACAATGCCAATACCCCGGCTCGCCCACTGGTACGCATTGCCCTGAATGAACAGCAAGAAGTGCGGAGTATTCAGCCGAATTTAGTGATTCCGCAGAATGTGCTGTATCGGGTAAATGCAAATCCGACCAACCGTGTACTTGTTGAAACCGACCCGGATTTTACCAATCAAAAACGTTGGTTAAGCTCGGATTATATGTTCAACGCCTTACGCTATGAGCCGAATGCGGTGCAAAAACGCTTAGGCGACGGTTTTTATGAGCAGCGTTTGGTGCGTGAGCAAATCAACCGTTTAACGGGCAGAAATTTTGTGGGCAACTACACGGATTTTGACAGCCAATATCGTGGCTTGATGGATGCCGGTGTAACCTTTGCGCAAAAATTCAACTTACGCCCGGGCATTGCCCTTTCGCCAAACCAAGTGGCACAGCTGACGGCAGATATTGTGTGGTTGGAAAGTGAAAGTATTACGTTACCAAACGGCAAAGTGGAAACCGTGTTAGTGCCGAAAGTGTACGCCTTGGCGAAAAAAGGCGACATCACGGGCAACGGTGCGTTGCTTTCGGGTAACAAAGTGATTCACAAAGGTGGCGAGTTTATCAACAGTGGCACGGTTGCCGGTCGTGAACTGGCGCAGTTTGACAGCGAGAGTATTCGCAACAGTGGCAACATCAGCGGCGGTGCAGTTGTGGGCAATGTGCGTGGCGATATGGAAAACCTGGGTGGCACAATAGAAGCCGACCGGGCGATATTGCTGAATGTTGCCGGCAACTTTAAGCATTCCAGCCAAACGCATACGACTTCTGTGAATGAACAAGGCTATCAACGCACCGACACTACGATTGGTCGCAAAGGCTTGTTACACGTCAAAGGCGAGAACGGCACGCTGCAAATCCAAGCGAACAACATTACTCTTGCCGGTGCAGACATTATCAATGACGGACAAGGTCAAACCTATCTTTCTGCAAAAAACAACTTAAATCTGACCGCTTTATCGGTGGGCTTTGACGAGAAAATGGGTGGTGGAAACCACTACCGCAACGAGGCAGTACAAAGTGTTGAAGTCAGCCGTGTACAAGGCAAAGGCGATGTGGTGCTAAGCGGTCAAAACATTTACAGCGAAGCGGCACAGTTGGAAGCGAAACAACGTTTAGCCTTGTTAGCGGAAAATGATGTTGTACTAAGTTCGGCAACCACCTCCAGTGCGCTAACGGAATATCACCACACAAAAAGCGGTGGGGCGTTCGGCAGTTCGAAGAAAACAACGTTAGATAGCAATCAAGACAAAACCCAAGTTGGCACCACATTGGGCGGTGGCGAGATATTGGTTTCTGCCGGTAATGACCTAAAAGCGCAAAATCTTCAAGCGATTGCCGATAAGGATTTACACCTACAAGCGGTCAATAACGTCGACATTTCTGCGGATACGAACTACTTTAAAGAAACGCATTTTGAGCAAAAATCGAAGTCGGGCGTATTCTCGGGCGGCGGCATTGGCATTACCTTTGGCAAAAAATCCGAAACCCACGAAAGCGAAGCGGAAGGCTGGCAACAAAGTCAAGCACGCAGTACGCTGGGCAGTGTGTCAGGCAATGTGAGTGTGAAAGCCGGCAATCACGCCCATCTTTCAGGCACAGATTTAATTGCTTCTAAAGAACTCGACAAAGCCATTACGATTGAAGGCAAATCAACTTACATTGGTGCAAGCGAAGACGAGTTAAGTTCAAAAGAACGCCACGAGTATAAACAGTCGGGCTTAACGGTTGCGTTCAGTTCAGCAGTCACCGATGCGGCAATGGCAGTGCAGAGTAGCTTAAAACGTTCGGGGCAAGTCAAAGACGAGCGTTTAAGCCAACTGCTGAAAGTGAAAGCGGCAAATGAAGCGGTTGAAACGGTGCAAAAAGCCAGCCAAGCGATTGACGCAATACAGAAAGCAGGTAACGTGAGCGAGGCGCTAGCCAATAGCGATGCGAAAGTCTCGGTAAGTGTTGGGGCAAGCAAATCCGTCTCCACCAGCCATACTCAACAAACGACTCACCAAGGTAGTGAGTTAAGTGCCGGCTCGGTTACAGTTCGTGCCACTGAGGGCGATAACACGATTGTGGGCTCAAAAATCAACGCCAAAGAAGCGACCTTGGAAGGCAACAACGTTACACTACTCGGCACCACCGACAGCCAAACCAACCGCAGCGACAACAAGAGCAACAGTTGGAGCCTGGGCGTGTTTGTGGGCAAATCGGGCGGCTCGACCGGTTTAGGTATTGAAGGGGCAGCAAGTGTAGGCAAAGGGCATGCTAACAGCGACTCGCAGGTGCAAAACCACACGGAAATCAACGCCGACCGCTTAACGATTAACGCGAAAGAAACCACGACCTTAAAGGGCGCGACGGCGAATATCAACCACTTAGCACTTGATACGAAAAATCTGCATATTGAAAGCGTGCAAGATATTGAGAAATATGACAGCAAGCAAACGCAAGGTGGGGTAAAAGCGGCATTTGCGTGGGGAAGTGGTGCAAGTGGCTCAGCCCAATTTAGCCAAAATAAGGCGAATGTGGATTATGCTCAGGTTAATCAACAATCGGGCTTTAACATCAACGAAAGCTCAAACATCAACGTTGAAGAAAACACCCACTTAAAAGGCGGTGTTATCAATGCGGAAGGACAAAAAGAAAACCACCGCTTAACCACAGGCACGCTCACGACAGAAAGCATTGAAAACCGCAGTGATATCAAGGTTAGCACCATCAGTGCCGGTGTAAGTTCGGACATGACACAAATGGCAACTTCAGCCATGGGTGCGGCATTAAGTGCGTTAGGTAATATGAACGAAAGCGAACGTAGCCAAACGCAATCGGCGATTAGCTCGAATATCAACGTGCAAATTACCGACAGTGAGAAACAAAAATCCCTCACCGGAAAAACGGCTGAAGACACCTTACAAAGCCTAAACCGAGATGTGGCAAATGCGAATCAGAAGTTGGAGAAGCAGGATTTACAGGCTCTGCAGGAACGCCAAGAAGCAACCCAAATTGTGGCAGAAATGGGAGCAAAAGCGGTCGGTGATTTAGCTAAAATGATGAAGTGGGAAGACGGCAGCCCACAAAAAATCGCCCTTCACGGCTTGATTGGCTATCTTTCAGCGAAAGTCGGCGGAGGGAACACCGCAGCCAGCGCACTTTCAGCAATGGGCAGTGAATACATCAACACCGAAATTGCAAATTATCTGCAACAAAACACCGCTTTAACGGCAGACCAACGCAATGCGATTCAACAGGCAAGTGCGGCAGGCTTGGGGGCGTTAATTGGTGCGAGTTTAGGCGGCGACAGCAACACGGTAAACCAATCGGCACAAATGGCGTGGAGAACAGAGAAGTTTAATCGACAGCTGCACCCTGATGAAATGAAATGGATTAAAGCGCATGCAAAAGAATTTGCTGAGCAGGAAGGATTAACTGTTGAAGAAGCAGAAAAACGCTTGAGCCAACAAGCGGAAAGAGATCTTGATATTCTTTGGTTCTTAAAATTAGATTTTACCACTGATGATAAAGCAAAAGCTTTTTTAGCCTCTCAAAATAATGCCACCTTCATTGATAGCAAAGGTGATGTTCAACATTATTTTGTAGCTAAAGATAATGATTTTTGGACACCAAGAAAATATGCAAGTGATGCGTATGACTATATGCAAGCCACAGGCGATAATTTCTATGGCAGAAACTTACAAACTGACACAACAGTTTGGGAAGGAACCAAGGATAAATTAGGTAAAGCTTACGACCATATTTCTGAAAATAAACTTGAAACTGCTAAAGCTGTGGGAAATGCTGTCATTGATGGTGTAGTGGAATGTAGTTCTGATGTCACGGGGTGTTTAGGTAATTTTGTTGCTGAACTCTGGACTAAAGGAACATCTAGCGCATCAGAAATGGGTAAAAATCTTGTGTTAAGTGATCAAGAAAAAATCAATGCACTTTATGGTCAAGATGTTGAAAAAGAAATGGTTGCTGTATCAAGTTCTCAATTTATTGGAACCTTAACAGAAGCATTAGGTATTGGTAAAGTAGCTAAGATAGGAGGTGAGGCTGTTGTTGATGGAATGGGAACTATTGTAGAAAAAGGATTGAAATCTATTGATTTACAAAATCTATCTAGAGGAGCGACACTCAAACTTCCTGATGGCAAATATACATATTTAGGCGATGGTGTATTTGAAGGTCCTGATAAGGGGAAAATTATTAATACGGGTAAAGTTGATCCTGCTACGGGAAATTCTATTTATCAGAGAATAAATCCTAATGGAAGTTTTAGTTCATCTTTCTTAATGATTTCGGATGATGGAACTCAGATTAGAACAAATAAACCCAAAGAAGATAGATTAACAATACATCAAATAGAAAAGAATAAATTAGCAGGAGAACAATTTGAGCAAGAACAATATGAAAAATTAGTCTCTGAAGGTTATTCACCTCAAAAACAAGTAATAGTTGAAACTCCTAGTGGAGTAAGGACTATTTTAGATTTTGTTATAAAAGAAAATGGGATTGATATTTGTATTGAGTGTAAATCATCTGCAACGGCACCATTAACTAAGAATCAAAAAATAGCATTTCCTGAAATAAAAGAAAAAGGAGCTATTGTTATAAGTAGTGATAAAGAGGGATATCCAAAGGGAACCCTTATTCAACCAACAGAAATTAAAATAGAGAGAAAATAAAATGAGTATTTTAGATAAAAATAGCATTGATATTATAAATATTGAGGGTAACCAGTGTTTTTTAATTATTACCGACCATTTAGAATGGAATGATGAGCATCTCTATTTTCTCAAAGATAAACTAAATCTATACCTTTATTATTTGGAGAGTGGAGAGGTGTATTTAAATACTTCAGAAGCAAAAGAGAAAGAGATGGTAATAAAACTAATATGTAAATTCAAACCAAGAAAGTACGATATGATTATCTTGAATAATATTAAAGATGCTCTAAAAACCCAAAATGTGGATTTTATATATGAGATAGCGATTAAGTAGAAAGTGTTCCATAATGTATGCAGTTTATAATTTTACCTTTTTAGAAGCCTTGAAAATACAGGTTTTTTCATTATAAGAATTTTTCACAGCATACAATGTGGAACACAGGAGTGATACAAGTGATTAAAGGTATGTCACAGGAAGTATATATTGATCTAAGAGGGCAATCTTATAGTAATAAAGATCTTATTGATAGCCTTGTTAGCGGAAAATGATGTTGTACTAAGTTCGGCAACCACCTCCAGTGCGCTAACGGAATATCACCACACAAAAAGCGGTGGGGCGTTCGGCAGTTCGAAGAAAACAACGTTAGATACCTATCAAGACAAAACCCAAGTTGGTACGACATTGGGCGGTGGCGAGATATTGGTTTCTGCCGGTAATGACCTAAAAGCGCAAAATCTTCAAGCGATTGCCGATAAGGATTTACACCTACAAGCGGTCAATAACGTCAGCATTTCTGCGGATACGAACTACTTTAAAGAAACGCATTTTGAGCAAAAATCGAAGTCGGGCGTATTCTCGGGCGGCGGCATAGGCATTACTTTTGGCAAAAAATCCGAAACCCACGAAAGCGAAGCGGAAGGCTGGCAACAAAGTCAGGCACGCAGTACCTTGGGCAGTCTTTCAGGCAATGTGAGTGTGAAAGCCGGCAATCACACCCATCTTTCAGGCACAGACCTCATTGCGTCTAAAGAACTCGACAAAGCCATTACGATTGAAGGCAAATCAACTTACATTGGTGCAAGCGAAGACGAGTTAAGTTCAAAAGAACGCCACGAGTATAAACAGTCGGGCTTAACGGTTGCGTTCAGTTCAGCAGTCACCGATGCGGCAATGGCAGTGCAGAGTAGCTTAAAACGTTCGGGGCAAGTCAAAGACGAGCGTTTAAGCCAACTGCTGAAAGTGAAAGCGGCAAATGAAGCGGTTGAAACGGTGCAAAAAGCCAGCAAAGCGATTGAAGCAATACAAAAAGCAGGCAGTGTCAGCGAAGGGTTAGCCAATAGCGATGCGAAAATCTCGGTGAGTGTAGGCTCAAGTAAATCCGTCTCCACCAGCCACACTGAACAAACCACCCATCAAGGCAGTGAGTTAAGTGCCGGTTCGGTCACTGTTCGGGCAATGGAAGGCGATAACACGATTGTGGGTTCAAAAATCAACGCCAAAGAAGCGACCTTGGAAGGCAACAACGTTACGCTACTCGGCACAACAGACACTCAAACCAACCGCAGCGACAACAAGAGCAGCAGTTGGAGTGTGGGCGTGTTTGTGGGCAAATCGGGCGGTTCGACCGGTTTAGGTATTGAAGGGGCAGCAAGTGTAGGCAAAGGGCATGCTAACAGCGACTCGCAGGTGCAAAACCACACCGAAATCAACGCCGACCGCTTAACGATTAACGCGAAAGAAACCACAGCCTTAAAAGGCGCAACGGCGAATATCAACCACTTAGCACTTGATACGAAAAATCTGCATATTGAAAGCGTGCAAGATATTGAGAAATATGACAGCAAGCAAACGCAAGGTGGGGTAAAAGCGGCATTTGCGTGGGGAAGTGGTGCAAGTGGCTCAGCCCAATTTAGCCGAAATAAGGCGAATGTGGATTATGCTCAGGTTAATCAACAATCGGGCTTTAACATCAACGAAAGCTCAAACATCAACGTTGAAGAAAACACCCACTTAAAAGGCGGTGTTATCAATGCGGAAGGACAAAAAGAAAACCACCGCTTAACCACAGGCACGCTCACGACAGAAAGCATTGAAAACCGCAGTGATATCAAGGTTAGCACCATCAGTGCCGGTGTAAGTTCGGACATGACACAAATGGCAACTTCAGCCATGGGTGCGGCATTAAGTGCGTTAGGTAATATGAACGAAAGCGAACGTAGCCAAACGCAATCGGCGATTAGCTCGAATATCAACGTGCAAATTACCGACAGTGAGAAACAAAAATCCCTCACCGGAAAAACGGCTGAAGACACCTTACAAAGCCTAAACCGAGATGTAGCAAATGCGAATCAAAAACTGGAGAAGCAGGATTTACAAGCTCTCCAAGAAAGTCAAGAAGCGACACAAATTGTGGCAGAAATGGGAGCAAAAGCAGTCGGTGATTTAGCTAAAATGATGAAGTGGGAAGAGGGTAGCCCACAAAAAATCGCCCTTCACGGCTTGATTGGCTATCTTTCAGCGAAAGTCGGCGGAGGGAACACCGCAGCCAGCGCACTTTCAGCAATGGGCAGTGAATACATCAACACCGAAATTGCAAATTATCTGCAACAAAACACCGCTTTAACGGCAGACCAACGCAATGCGATTCAACAGGCAAGTGCGGCAGGCTTGGGGGCGTTAATTGGTGCGAGTTTAGGCGGCGACAGCAACACGGTAAACCAATCGGCACAGATGGCGTGGAGAACAGAGAAGTTTAATCGACAGTTGCACCCTGATGAAAAGCAAAGAATTAAAGATCTTGCCAATGGCGATAAAGAAAAAGAAGCACGTTTAACGGCGGCTGCTTGTGCTTTAGTACATTGTTCAGCTCAAATTCCAAGTGATGATCCGGAATATGCCAAAGCGAAGGCATTGGAAGATTTGGGGAATAGTGCGGAATTTGCGAGTGAAAGAGCATTACTTTCTAAACAATTTGGTACGATTGGTGATGATGCTTTTGCTGCCGGTACATTAAAACCAATGTTTAATTACAACAATGTTTACCGAGCCAAAGATTATGATGATGCAAATCTGCAGGTGCTGACACGAGTAGGAGGAGCCGCTCAGTCGGTTGGAGGTGCAGCGGCAACTGTTTTTGGTGTAGGTATATGTGAAACGGGAATGGGTTGTGTTGGAGGTGTGCCAATTGCTGCGTATGGTGTAGATAATGCGGTGGCAGGTGCAAGAACAATATATTCAGGCAAATATCACTCGACAATCGGCGCAACAGCATTAGCGGATTTGACGGGCATAAATCCGGAAACGGCGGAGCTTATTTATAGCTCTCCATCAATGGTGTTTGGTGCAAAACCAATCGCAATGGGTACGGCTAAAGCAACAGGTGCAGTGGCTAATGAAGTTGCTCGTGTTGGTAGAGATGTTAAATATGTTGCTGGAGAGTTAGGGAAGGATATTAAGGTAGGGGCAAGTTATATTAATAATTCAGCTCAGACAATGTATGTTCATTCTATCAATACAGCAAGAGATGTTACAGAGCAAGGACTGAATACGGGAGCTATCATTACCAGAAATTTAAATAATGCAATAGAAAATACAGGCACCAAGAAATTTGGATTAGGTGTTGTCGGTGGTGGAGTTGGAGAGCTTGTTGTTGAAAGCCGTTCTTATTCAGAGGGTAAAAAAGACATCACACCAACAAACTTAATCGGAACAACAAATAACATTTTGAAGTCGGGATTAACGGGAGGGATTACAGCTAATACAAATACATTACAGGCTTTAGGGATAAATACGGTATCTAGCATAACTTTAAAAAATCAAAGCGGTAATGAAGCGTTTAAGGAAAATATAATATCATCTTCAGTTGGTAGTGCTCTTGGATATAGAGGCTTTTTATCAGAACCTCTGTCAGGTAGTATTAATTCAATATTGACTGATGAAGCAAAGAAAAAATTGGAAAAATATAGTAATAAAGGAGTTGAGTGATATGAAAAAACTTTTTATTGCTATATCTCAATGTGTTTTGGCTACCGTAGTATTTTATATAATGATAGTTATTCTTTCCGGTTTTGATTTTAGTATAAGTTTTATATCAATTTTCTTTGATGTTTTTCCTATAGTTGTAGTTATAAAAATACTAAATTTTCTTGCGGGAAGTAAAAAAATATAAGGAGTTGGGAGGTGTTCCACAAAGTATGCTGTTTATAATTTGACCTTGTTAGAAGTCTTGAAGATACAGATTTCTTCATCATAAGAATTTTTAATAGCATACAATGTAGAACACAGGGGTAATACAAGCGGTTGTTTATGATTAAAATTTTGCAAATTCTAGCGGTAAATTTACCGCTTGTATTCGATACAAGTGGCGTTTCGCTTGCTCGCCCACTGGTACGCATTGCGCTGAATGAACAGCAAGAAGTGCGGAGCATTCAGCCGGGAGGTGTTCCACAAAGTATGCTGTTTATAATTTGAACTTGTTAGAAGTCTTGAAAATACAGGTTTCTTTATCATAAGAATTTTTAATAGCATACAATGTGGAACACAGGGGGTAAAATAGGATTTATTTTTCATGATATTAGTATGATTTATGAGCTGTTTTACGCCTATCAGTTGTCCTAAATGTTCTTCTTGTCAAATTAAGAAAAACGGTAAAAAGCCGAATAATAAACAGAACTATTTATGTAAATGTTGCGGTAGGCAATTTATTGGCGATCATGCTTTAACTTATCGGGGGTGCCATTCAAAAATATCACAACGTATTCTAATTATGCTCGTTAGAGGCTGTGGTATTCGGGATGTTGCGGCAATTGAAAAAGTCAGTTGTACAAAAGTATTATCCGTTTTGTTAAACGTTAGAGATGTTGAATTGCCTCATCACTGTTTTTATGAATCCATTGAAATAGATGAGTTTTGGACTTTTGTAGGACGAAAATCAGAAAGGGTTTGGCTTATTTATGCTTTTGATCGAGTAAGTAAGAAGATTATTTCTTATGTATGGGGGAAACGAAATTCTGAAACGGTAATGCGGTTGAAAATACAACTTTGTAAATCGCAAATTTCATTTCGTTATGTTTATTCGGATAAGTGGATCTGTTTTAGAAAAATATTTAAGGGATATCCTCATTATTTGGGGCGAAAATATACGATTGGAATTGAAGGGAATCATTGTTTATTAAGACATCGTGTTCGCCGTTTTTTTAGGAAAAGCTGTAATTTCTCGAAATCATTAAAATATCATTTTAGTGCATTTAGGTTAATGATTTGGTTTTCTCTTTCGGGTTGTTTAAGCGGTTTAATTTTGTAAATTTTTTGCAAAATTAAACCGCTTTTTGCCTAAATTCTGATTCTTTATTTACATTGACAAAGACCATTACAAACATCGCCACGTAAATTATGATGGTGGTTATGTTGATGAGAATAAAATGCGACATTTTTAGCGAACTGATCACCAAAGAAATGAATAAAATGCGGATCATTTGTAACCATTTCAGGTGTGCCGGCACAGCAAATGTGGCGATTTACGCAGAGTACTTCGTCTGTATTCGCCATTACGATATTTAGATCATGAGAAACCATGAGAATGGCGCAATTTAACCAATTGCGAGTATTGTTAAGCAGTTGGTAAAGCTCTGTTTGACCATTTATATCAACGCCTTGCATTGGTTCATCTAAAACTAAAAGTTGTGGGCGATCTAAAATGGCTCTCGCTAATAATACGCGTTGTAGTTCTCCACCCGAGAGTTTTTGCATGCTATTATTTGCAAGATGTTCAATAGAAAATAAACGTAGGGCTTCAGCAATAGCATCTGATGTACAGCGTGGTTTTAATGATAAAAACTTAGTTACCGTAATAGGCATTGAGTGGTCAAGATGCAGTTTTTGTGGCACATAACCGATTTTCAGCCCTTTTTTGTGTTCAACAACGCCCTGAGTTGGTGCGAGTAATTTGAGCAAGACTTTAAGTAAGGTCGATTTCCCTCCACCATTAGGGCCAACAATAGTTGTGATTGAATTAGCGTGAATGGTTAAATTGATATTTTGTAAAATGTTATTGCCATTAAAATTGACATTGATTTCTTTTAAACGAACCAAAACATCGTCTTTGTTTGGTGTTAAGGTTGTTTGTTGTTTAGGCATGATTTTGTTAATTCGCATGACAGATAAAGGATAAATACTAATAAGCGGTCAAATTAGCGGATTTTTCTGTAAATGACAAGATGGAATTTTTCTTTTACAATCTTGTCAGAAAATTTTGTAAAGATTTAAGAATAAAGCGAGAGATATTTTGCAACATGTTATTTTAGCTAGGGATCGTAGAAGAAAAAAGAAAAGAATAAAAATTTTCTTATTCTTACTTGCGATGCTTTCGGTTTGTATTGGGATAGCCCTTTCATTTAAAGATAAGGCATCCTTACAAACACCAGAACAAGAAAAAGTCGTAATTTTGGATGATATAGAAGAAAATCAAGTTGATGATCAAGTCGAAACAGCGGAGGGCGTTTCAGAGACCTTTGTTGATTTAGCAGATAAAACCGCAGAAAGCGTACCGACTATTATAGAAAAAGAAAGTGTGACAAACGAAGCTGTTCCTAATGATGATCAAGCTGATGAGCAGGAGCAACATGTTCAGGAAGAAGATGTCAATGCAACATCTTATGATGACGAACTTGCATCTGAAGATGATGAGGAATCTGAAGACGGTATAGTAGAAGCTAAAAAATCTCTAGAAAAGTTACCGGAAGAAGCTGAAAAAGTGATTTCAGAGGTTATTGATATTGCTGATGAGGCTCTGCGAATTCAAGATCAATTTAGCTATGTCGTGACCAAAGGGGACAAATTAAGAAATGTTTTAGAGCAATCAGGTTTAGGTAGTTCGGTAGCTAAAGCATTGATTCGTCAATATCCAGCATTAGGGGATTTAGAAGCCGGGCAACAATTCTACTGGATTTTGGATAATCACGGTGAATTAGAATACATGAATTGGCTAGTTTCTGAAAAAGAAGAACGAATTTATGAAAAACAAGAAAACGGGAAGTTTTCATATCAAAAAATTGAGAAAACCGGTACTTGGCGACAAGATGTTGTAAAAGGTATTATTCAAGGAAGCTTTGCTTCGAGTTTAAAGGATGTGGGGTTGTCTGATCGTCAAGTGAACCAGTTGGCAGTTGGATTGCAATCACAAATCGCAACAAGTAAACTTAAAAAAGGTGATCGATTTGCGATATTGGTTAAACGTGAATATATCAATAATACAGTTACCGATGTCGGTAATGTTGAAGGGATATTGATTGTTAGTGGAAATAAGCGTTATTACGCAATTCAGGCAGATAATGGACGTTATTATAGCAATTATGGTGAAAGCTTAACGAATGGGTTTGCTCGTCATCCATTATTATCTGCAGTAAGAATTTCATCGCCTTATAATCCGCGTCGCTTACATCCTATTACTAAGCGAGTAAGACCGCATAATGGCGTTGATTATGGTGTGCCAACGGGGACGCCTGTTATTGCTCCAAGTGATGGTGTTGTAGAACATGTTGCTTATCAAGCAAGAGGTGCTGGGCGCTATATTAAAATTCGCCACGGACATATTACGACCGTATATATGCACTTAAGTAAGTCGCTGGTTAAAGTTGGTCAATCGGTTCGTAAAGGGGAGCGTATTGCATTATCGGGAAATACAGGGGGATCGACAGGGCCTCATTTGCACTATGAATTCCATATTAACGGCAGACCGGTTAATCCAATGACAGTAAAATTACCAGGATCTAGTTCTGGTATGGAAAATAAAGAGCGTAAAAATTTCTTAGCTCGAGCGAAAAGTATCGAAGCGAAATTAAAACTTTAATACAAGGAATCATTAATGAAGAAAACTCAATGGGCAATGTTAAGCCTTGCATTTGTTATCAATCAAGCAATGGCAGATGATGCTAATTTAAAAAGTACTTTAGAAAAAATGGGCGCAACCAATGTGAAAATCACGGACTCAGCTATCCCTGATTTTCGTATGGCAACTTCAAACGAGGGTGTAGTTTATATTAGCAAAGATGGTCGCTATGTCTTAAATGGGCAAATTCAAGTGCTAGAGTTAAAAGATGGGAAAGCTACCGATGTTACTCATAAAGCACAGATGAGTGAATTAAATGCACTAAGCAATGAGATGATTGTTTATCCAGCAAAAAATGAAAAGCATGTTGTTACGGTGTTTATGGATATCACTTGCCATTATTGTCATTTATTACATCAACGCATTAAACAGTATAACGAGCAAGGCATAACGATTCGTTATCTGGCTTTTCCTCGTGGTGGCATGAACACCCAAACGGCTAAACAAATGGAAGCGATTTGGACATCTGAAGATAAATTGAAAGCGTTAAATGATGCGGAAGACGGGAAATTACCAAGTGCATTGAAAACGCCAAATATTGTCAAAAAACATTATGAGCTAGGTATTAAATTTGGTGTAACAGGAACGCCTTATATGGTAACGGATAAAGGTGAAGTGATTGGTGGATATGTAGAGCCCAAAGAATTGGCAAAAATGTTAGCTGAATAAATATATCTAAAATCATTTGGACACAAGCGGTTTGATTTTGTAAAATTTTTGCAAAATTAAACCGCTTTTTTAATAGAATTTATTGTGCAAAAAATTATTAAACAACGTCCTGTATTAACTCATCTCCAATTATCGGATCACCCGCTGCTAAATCGGCTATATCAAAGCCGAGGGGTACAATCGACAAAAGAGTTAGAACGAACACTTCAACATTTACACCATCCACAACAACTTTCAGGCATAGATCAAGCAACCGATTTATTGGTTGAGGCTTATGAGCAACAAGCCAACATTATTATTGTCGGCGATTTTGATGCTGATGGTGCAACAAGTACCGCATTAACTTTACTTGCCTTACGTCAACTGGGGTTCCAGCATGTTGAGTATCTTATTCCAGATCGTTTTTCTCAAGGCTATGGCTTGAGCCTTGATATTGCCAATATGATTTTGGAAAAAGAGGTGGATTTAGTTATTACGGTAGATAATGGTATCTCTTCATTTGAAGGCATTGCATTGTTAAAAGAAAATGGGATCAAAGTATTGGTTACCGATCATCATTTACCGGCAGAACAACTGCCTAATGCGGATGCGATGGTTAATCCGAATTTATCTTATTGCCCGTTTCCTTCCAAATCTTTAGCTGGTGTGGGCGTTGCGTTCTACGTGATGTTGGCATTGCGTAGTAAAATGCGTGAGAAAAATTTATTTCAAGGTAAAGAACCTAACTTAGCCGAGTTATTGGATTTGGTTGCATTAGGCACGGTGGCAGATGTTGTGCCTTTAGATCATAATAATCGAATTTTGGTACACCAAGGTTTAAATCGTATTCGTTCGGGTGCATGTCGTGTGGGCATCAAAGCCTTAGTGGAAGTAGGAAAACGAGATTTAGAAACATTACAAGCTGCCGATCTCGGTTTTGCGATTGCTCCAAGACTTAATGCAGCTGGTCGTTTGGAAAATATGTCGTTAGGGGTTGAATTACTCACGGCGGATAATATGGACATCGCCCGACAATTAGCTTTTGAATTAGACAGCTTAAATCAGACACGTAAAGAATTTGAGCAAGAGATGAAAACGGAAGCATTAGCCATTTGTGCGAAATTGCCAAGTCTGGCTCAAAAGGAACAAGCGCACGGTATTGTTTTGTATCAACCCGATTGGCATCAAGGTGTGATTGGGATTTTAGCTTCTCGAATTAAAGATCAATTCCATCGCCCGGTGATTGCGTTTGCACAAGAAAATGAGGATAGTCCATTTATTAAAGGCTCCGCACGTTCTATTAATGGGTTACATATGAGAGACTTATTAGAACGTATTGATAGCCATTACCCTGAGTTGATCGTTAAATTTGGTGGGCATGCAATGGCAGCGGGTTTGACGATTCATCAAGATAATTTTCTCAAATTCCAAAAAATCTTTGATGAAAAAATTGATGAAATGATTGAGCCAGAGTTATTGCAAGGCATCATTTATACGGATGGCGAATTGCAAGCGGATGAATTTACACTTGAAATTGCAAATTTATTACAGCAAGCCGGACCGTGGGGACAACATTTTCCTGAACCGACTTTTGAAGGTAACTTTCGAATTTTACAGCAAAGATTACTAGGTGGAAAACATTTAAAAATGATGCTAGAAAATGAAAAGGGAACCTTACTTGATGCGATTTGGTTTAATATAGATTTAAGATCATTTCCTGATATGTCAGTGAAAAAAGCCAAAATAATTTACAAACTTGATATAAATGAATACAAAGGTAATAAAAATTTACAATTAAGAGTGGAAAATGTAATTGTATAGTAATTACCTAACATAGATGTAGAATTTAATAAATTTGTATTGTAGAATTCGATGGTCTCATATTCCTCAAAGGATTCATGAGTCCTTGAATAAAATTTCTACCTATATAAGGAATAAACGATAATGAAAAAAACAACTATTTTTCGTGGCTTGTTATTATCAAGCGTTGCAGTTGCAGTAGCTGCTTGCGGTAATTTAAGCAATGTATCTGATGAAGGTCAGATTGAAAATCCAGTTTTTCCAAAAATTTCAGAATCAGAATTTAACCATGATGGTTCACAATTCGGTTCTTGGCCAAACTGGGAAAACGTTCGTCAAATCGAACGTGGTATGAATAAAGACCAACTTTACTACTTAATTGGTCGTCCTCATTTTGAAGAAGGGCTATACGGCGTTCGTGAATGGGACTACGTATTTAACTATCGTGAAAATGGTGTCCACAAAATTTGTCAATTCAAGATTGGTTTTGACAAAAACATGAATGCACAAAGCTTCTTCTGGTATCCAAATGGCTGTAATGGTAACTCATCATTCAGCTTAAGCGGTGACTTCTTATTTGATTTCGATAAAGATACATTAACTACTAAAGGTAAAGAAGTGGTTGATAATGTTGCTGCACAATTAAAATCATCTAAAGCACAACAGGTTAAAGTTGCAGGTTATACAGACCGTTTAGGTTCAGTAAACTATAACTTAGATTTATCACAACGCCGTGCTAACATGGTTAAAGCTCGTTTAGTTCAACAAGGCGTAACAGCTCAAATTGAAGCAGTAGGTTACGGTAAAGCAAATCAAGTTAAAGCATGTGATGGTGAATCAGGTCAAGCATTACGTGACTGTTTACGTCCAAACCGTCGTGTAGAAGTATCAGCTAACGGTGGTGTTTTAAAACAAAGTGAAGGTGGTAATGTTGCAGGTCCAAATGGTCCAGCTCCGTTATATCAAACACCAGCATACAACTCTGGTAAATAATTTACAGTTCTTTAAGAACTGAGTAGAATAAAGGGTAATCTGAATGGGTTACCCTTTATTTTTTATGTATGGAGAGATTTATGACTTACCAAGCAGTAGCTTTTGATCTAGACGGCACTTTACTTTCCTCGCAAGCAACCATTTTAGAATCAAGCAAGCAAGCTATTCAACGAATAAGAGACAAAGGCATTAAAGTTTTTTTTGTGACAGGTCGTCATCATACAGCTGTTCGACCATATTACGCAGAAATTGGATTAGATACTCCCGTAGTTTGTTGTAATGGCACTTATTTATATGATTTTAAGCAAGATAAAGTGCTTGAAGGAAATCCTTTATCTGCAGAGCTCGCTTCACAATTGATCAATCAAGCTCAAGCTGAAGGCATTCATACAGCAGTTTATTTTCGTGATGCAATGACCTATGAGCAACTCAACCCACATTTCACTAAATTCAAAAAATGGGTAGATTCTTGTCCTGAATCGGTTCGTCCGGATGTTCATCAAGTTGAAAAATTCCAAAAAGAGATTGATAAAGGCACATTAGTTTGGAAAGTACTTATCAGTGATCCTGATTTAGAAAAAATGCAAAGTTTTGTGAAAACATTACCGCTTGATCAAGTTAGCCCGGAATGGTCTTGGGTAGATCGTATTGATATTACGGCAGTAGGGAATAGTAAAGGGGCAATGTTGGCTAAATTACTTGAACGTGAAGGCATTTCGCCTCAAAACGTTGTGGCATTTGGCGATAATTTTAATGATATTTCGATGTTAGAGCTTGTTGGTTTAGGCGTTGCAATGGGGGGCTCAGAAGCCGAAGTTCAGCAACGCGCGAAGAAAACCATTGGTTCTCACGATCAAGATAGTATTGCACAAGAACTCACGACCCTGTTTAATCTTTAATGAATACGTTCGTCATTAACCCTAAAAATTCAATCGCAAGGCGCATCGGATTATATTTCTTTATTATTATCGGATTTGCCACGTTAATTAGTGGCATTTCGCTCGGTATTATGTGGAGCAATAAATCCGATGCTAGCCTTATCAACGTATCGGGCTCATTACGCTACCAAAGTTATCGTTTTTGGCACGAGATGAACCATGCGCCTGAAAATATTGAATTAAGACTTGAAGAGTATCGAGCAAGTCTAAATTCTCCGGAATTACAAGCATTAAATTCAAGCTATTTATTACCTAAAGAGGTAAAAGCACGCTATCAACGCCTAAAAGATGTATGGGAAGAGATGGCGTTGTATATTCGTCATCAGGATCATGAGAGCTATTTATCTCGCATTGAACATTATGTGAAGGAAATAGATGCTTTTGTCTCTGCTTTACAGAAGTTTGCTGAGTTTAAACTTAAGATCGCCATTAGTGTCATTGCGATTTCGATGTTGCTTATTATTGCCCTTGCCTATTATGGTATTTGGTATACCCGTAAACGAATTATTAAGCATTTGGATCAATTAGTTTTGGCGAGCCAACAAATTCAGCAAGAAGATTTTGATCATGTTAATTTAGCCATTAATGAGCAAAATGAGTTGGGAGTACTCTCAAAAACCTTTACACAAATGGCGAGTGAGTTGAAAAAACTTTATACCTCATTAGAAGATAAGGTTGCAGATAAAACACGGCGTTTAACCGCAGTGAATCGTTCAATGATGGTGCTTTATCATTGCTCACAAATTTTGACCTCGAAGCCGGTTAATCGAGATCTGCTTTTACAAGTGTTAGAGAGAGTGCTTGCTAATGAGCAATTAAAAGGGATTGCTTTAGATGTTTATGGTGCAGATTATTGGAATATTACGCTTGATACTGACTTATTAAGCGACCAGTGGCAAAAGTATGAGATTGCGATTGAAAATGAAAAAATCGCCATGCTTCGTTGGAAATCCTCTTTATTATGCCCAGATGAGCGTTTGTTACATAGTGTAGCTGAAATGATTGGGCGTAGTATTTATGTCGTACAAAATCATAAACAGCAACAGCAATTGATTCTGATGGAAGAGCGTTCAATTATTGCAAGGGAATTACATGATTCTCTCGCCCAGTCTTTAACATTTTTTAAAATTCAGATTAGACTATTGCAGCGTAATGGCGAAACAGAGCAAGATTGGGAAAAACAAAAAGCGATCCTTAATGATCTTGAGAAGGCTTTAAATGATGCTTATAGTCAATTGAGAGAACTACTTTCAACTTTCCGCTTAACCATCGATGAAGCGAATTTGACCAGTGCATTGGAAAGGATATTAGATACTTTACGCGCAAGAACATCTGCACAGATTAGGCTAACTTGTAAGTTACCGTCATTAATGTTTAGTGCACAAGAACAAGTGCATGTCTTACAAATTATACGAGAGGCGGTCATTAATGCTATTAAGCATGCGGATGCGAGTGAAATAGAGGTTATTGCGGAAACCAATGCCGATGGCGAACATTGTTTAATGATTCTTGATAATGGAAAAGGTATTGAAACAGATATCGAACCTGAAGGACATTATGGTTTAACGATTATGAAAGAGCGAGCTACAGAGCTACATGGTGAATTTAAAATTCAAAACCGCCCGGAAGGGGGGACTTTAGTGATGGTTATTTTGCCTAATATGCTCAGCAAGCGGTAGAATATGAAGAAAATTTTGCATATTAATGATAATAAGGAAAAGAAATGCGTATCCGCAAATCTATAGAAACCGATTTTGAAACAATTTTAGCCATTTATAATCAAGCTATCCCAACCCATCAAATTACGGCGGATCTTGAGCTGGCAACGACAACTAATCGCCGTGCATGGTTCGATTTTCATCTATCAAGTGAAAAATATCCAATATGGACAGTTGAAGATGAAGAAGGGATTGCCGGCTGGTTTAGTTTCTCGCCATTTTATGAGCGTCCCGCTTTTATTCATACTTCAGAAATCAGTATTTATTTAGATGGAAAGGCAAAAGGAAAGGGCTACGGTTCAGAGATCATTCAATTTATGCAAGCAGAAATGTTGAATCACGGTATTCATACTCTGATGGCATATGTGTTTGAAATGAATGAAGTGAGTCAGAAATTGATGTTCAAACATGGTTTTGAACAATGGGGACGTTTCCCGAATATAGCCAATATGGGGAAAGATGAGCAAGGGCAAGATAAATGGCGAACGTTGTTGATGCTTTCTTATCAGCGTATTTAGATGAAAACTGGAGAGATTCTCTCCAGTTTTTTCTTTTTTACAATAAAGATGGTGCAGCTTGAATTAATGTTTTTGTATAGCTATCTTTTGGGTTGTTAAATACCACATCCGCAGAACCTGTTTCAATAATTTTCCCTCCATTCATGACAACGATTCGATCAGAAACTTGATGGACGGTCTGTAAATCGTGAGAAATAAAGACCATCGCAAGATTGAGTTCTTTTTTGAGATCGGCAAGTAGATTTAATACTTGCGCACGTACCGACACATCTAATGCTGAAGTAGGTTCATCTGCCACAATCAATTTAGGACTTAACGCTAATGCTCTGGCTATCGCAACACGTTGTTTTTGACCACCGGAAAGGCGAGTCGGCTCAACCTGTGCGGCAGAGCGAGGGAGTCCAACGCGAGAAAGGAGTTCATAAACACGTTTTTCTCGCTCTTTGGGTTGTAAGACATTGTGAATATCCATTGGATCTTTCAAAATATCCAATACCCTCATTCTAGGATTAAGTGCGGTAGCCGGATCTTGGAAGATAACAGAAACTTGCCGACCAAACTGTTTTCGAGCCTCTGCACTACCATACTTCATTTGTAATCCATTGAATTTAATTGTTCCGGCAGTCGGTTTTTGTAGCCCGATCATCACATTTGCTAATGTGGATTTACCACAGCCGGATTGTCCAACCAGTCCAACAGTTTCGCCTGCGTAAATCGATAAATTGACATGGTCAATTGCCGTGAATTTTTTAGGGTTGAACAGCGTACCATCACGAGAAGCAAATTCCACAACAATATCGGATAACTCAATAATAGGTTGTTCTTTTAACACTTTCATACTCATATTATCCTCCTATTTTGCTGAGCTTAAATGTGAAGCCCAGAGGTGTTTTGGATGATCTTCTGTGGCAACGAGTGGTAAACGTTGTTCTGGATTTGCTTCAGGGCGTAGAGAACGACTTGCAAATCGGTCGCCTTTGGCAAAATCAAATGGTGAAGGCACGCTACCCGGTATTTGATATAAACGTTTTGCCCGCACTTCCGTAGAAAGCACAGAACCTAGTAATCCCCGTGTATATTCGTGAGTTGGGTAAGCCAATAGTGCAGAGGTCGGCGCAGATTCAACGACTTGTCCGGCATACATCACGGTAATATGGTGTGCCATTTGTGCGACAAGGGCGAGATCGTGGCTTACAAAGACCATGGCAAAGCCTAATTTTTCACGTAATTCATTTAATAATTTAATGACTTCGGCTTGAACGACAACGTCTAAAGCGGTTGTCGGTTCATCAGCAATAAGTAATTTAGGTTCTCGAGCTAAAGCCATTGCAATCAAGACACGTTGGCGTTGTCCACCTGAAAGTTCATGCGGATAACGGTTTAATGTTTTCTCAGGATCGAGTTTCACCCATTGTAATAACGTTTCAGCAGATTGTTTTCCGCCTCGGCTAATGAGTTGTGCCATTTGATCTTTGATGCGCATAGATGGATTTAAAGCACTTAATGCATCTTGGTAAATCATGGCAATTTCATGACCACGTAGTTGATTGAGTTCAGTTGATTTTAATAAATCATGCTGTTTTCCACTGCGGTCAGTGAAAAGAATCTCACCGGTAATTTTTGCACTCTTCGGTAACAGTCCCATAATAGAGAAAGCTGTAATAGATTTTCCGCAACCTGATTCGCCCACTAACCCCATGGTTTCGCCTTCATGGACTGTAAAGCTAATTTCATCGACAAGCGGAATATCGCCATAACGATTAGGGAAGCGGATAGAGAGGTTTTTCACTTGTAAAATCGGTTTGGCATCGTGTTGTAATTGCATCCGATCTGTACGAGAAATTTCTTTCTCATGTAGCTGATTCAAATAACGTTTTAATGCTAATGTTTCGGCCATCGCCTCTTGTACATCTGTGGATAACGGTTTGGCTACATCTTCTTTTTGTTTGGTTGTCCGTTTTAATTTTGGATTTACCAATGCGTCTGTAAGCCCTTCCGCTAAGATGTTTAAAGCTAAGACCGTAAGTAAAATAAACATACCGGCAAAGGTTGTTGCCCACCAGAAACCGCTCAAGACAAGGTTACGACCTTCAGATAAGATATTCCCCCAAGATGGGAATGGCGGTTGAACACCTGCACCTAAGAAAGAGAGTGACGCTTCAAAAACAATGGCATCCGCAACCATTACGGTGGCAAATACTAAAACAGGAGCAGCCGTATTGCGAACCACATGTTTTAACAAAATATAAGTACGACTTCCGCCTAATACCCGTTCAGCACGAACATAGTCTTCTTCCCATTGTGAGATTACATTGGCACGAACCACTCGAGCGAGTTGTGGGGTATAAACGACCGCAATGGTTATAATGATGACCGGCACGGAATTGCCAAAGGTGGCTAATAATACCGCCGCAAGTGCAATACCCGGGAAAGCCATTAGAATGTCCATTAAACGCATAATGACTTCGTTCCCTAGTTTATCTGCGGTTGCAGCCGTTGCACCTAAAATACCGCCGAAGATAATTGCTACCCCAACGGCACCTAAGCCGATAAAGAGAGAGGTTCTTGCTCCCCAAACCATACGAGAGAAAATATCACGTCCCAAGCGGTCGGTTCCGAATAAAAATTCGCTATTTGGTGCTTGAACAGGGCGTATGGTTTGTAATGGATCATAAGGTGCAACAACAGGAGCCAGTATCGCAATGACCGCAATAAACACGATAAAAATTAAGGCGATTTTTGAACTGGTTGGTAAGGCTCTGAATCTTGCACCGCCATTTGCAAGCCGAGCGGCTAATCCTTGACGAAACATTATAGACTCCGAATTTTAGGGTTAATCAATAAGTAGAGAATATCTACGATGATATTGACAAGCACAAAGGTAAAGGCAATGGTTAAGACAACACCTTGTACCAGATTTAAGTCGTGATTCACAATGCCGTTAAAGATGAGTTTTCCCATACCCGGCAGGTCGAAGATTTGCTCAATAACAACAGCACCACCCAATAAATAGCCGACACGCAAACCTAATACGGTAACCGGTGTAATTAACGCATTGCGTAAAACATTGTGGCGAATAACCGTAGCGTAAGGTACGCCATTACCAATTGCGGTACGTACGTAATCTTTATCCATTTCTTCTACCATTGTGGTTCGTACAACACGAATCAATGAGGCACAAACAGGAACAGCCAGTGCTAATGAAGGTAAAATCATCGAACGTAAGTATTCGTGCGGATCTTCACTAAAAGGTACGAAACCACCAGAAGGTAACCAGTCTAATTTAAGCGAAAAGTATTGAATCAATAAAATCCCTAACCAAAATGATGGTGTGGCAACCGCTGCGACAGAAACTAAGCGAATAACTTGATCTACCCAGCGATCTCGATAAAGTGCCGCAGTAATACCTAAGCTAAATGAGACAACGGCAGCAAGAAATACCCCAATAAAGGTTAATTGCAATGTGAGCGGAAAAGCTTTTGCGATCATGCTGACAATAGGTTGTTCCGGCGGTGTTGTCATACCAAAGTCTAAAACAAACAAATTGCCTAAAAAGCGAAGGTATTGCACGATCAGCGGATCGTTTAAGCCATGTTGTTCTCGATAGATTTCTTTAGCGGCTTCGCTAGCACTTTCGCCTAATGCAATAGTAGCAGGATCGCCTGGCGTAAATTGCAATACGATAAAAACTAAGGCAGTTACACCTAGAATCATGACTGGAAGAGCCATTAAACGTCGGAATAGAAGACGGAGGACGATTTCCATGTTTTTCTCCTCATTGTGATGGTTTTAGAAAAACAAGCGGTTAGATTTTATAAAAAAATTACAAGTGATGTAGGGCGTAAGCGAATTACGCCCTTAATAACGCTAATGATTATTTACGACCAACACCTAAGAATGAAAGACCCGTTGTTGGTAATGGTTGGAAGTCTGTGAGTGCTTTTGCATTCCATGCTGTTGGGAGTTTACGATGCACAATTGGGTAAAGCGGCACTTGTTCTGCAATAATGTTGATTGCTTTTGTCCAAGCAACTTTTGCTTCTTCATGTGATTTCGCTCTCACTGCTTCATCCAGTAATTTTTGGATTTCAGCATACTCTGGTGTATCTGCCCAGCGGAAACGACGTTTTGGCCATACATCACCACGATACCACCAACTGAGTAAGAGGTCTAAGTCATTACCGAATACAGATGGATCGCCCGGTGCAATCACGACTTCAAAGTTACCTTTATCAACATGTGCCCCATATAATGCACCAGATTGTAAATGTTGAAGGGTAGCTTTCACGCCTTTTAGCGCATTCCAAGATTCGAGAATCAATGGCGCACACTCTTTAACCCAAGCATGGTCAGTAGATAAGAGTTGGAATTTTAACTCTTTCACACCTGCTTCTTGGAGTAATGCCTCCGCTTTGGCTTTGTCAAAGTCGTATTGTGCATTAGCTTTGACATAATCAGGATGCGTATCTTGAACATAAGAAGTCGCGGCTTTTGCATTACCTAAGAACGCAATATCAATCAATTTTTGGGTATCTATCGCATAATGTAACGCTTGACGCACTTTAGGATTATTAAATGGTGCTTTTTCACAGTTAAACATTAAGAAGAGTAAGCCAAAAGATTGTACAGGCTGAACTTCCGTTTTACGTTTTAAGCGTTGTGCATCTAAATAAGGCACAGATTCCATAGCTTGGATACGACCAGATTCTTGCGCGGTGACACGAGCAGCATCATCTGCTAATAAGAACCATGTCATTTTTTCGACTTTAGCAGGATAAATACCGTTATATGCTGGGTTAGCTGCAAAAACGATACGGTCATCTTTTGTTGCAGAAACAAAACGATATGGACCAGAACCGATTGGGTTTGCATCAAAGGCAGATTGTCCTGCTTCTACGATATGTTTCGGCACAATTTTGACAATGGTCAAGCGTTCTTTAAATAAAGCAAATGGATATTTCAATTTAAATTCCACCACTTTGTCATCTAATGCCTTCACGGATTCAATAAATGGAATGAATTGTGCAAATAGCGAAGCTTTTGCCGGATCAAGCACACGTTCAAAAGAATACACAACATCTTCTGTTGTCACTGGTTTCCCATCGTGGAAAACGGCACCATCTCTTAATGTGACGTGATAGGTCACTTCATCTTTCATTTCAGGATCTTTGGCGGCAAGAGCAAGATAAGGCTGACGAGTTGCAGGGTGTAAGTCCACCAAACCTTCAAAAATATGTAAGTTTGCGGCTTGTGAAGACGCGCCGCTTGCGGTTAGAGGGTCAAAGCCAGTAGAGATTGGGTAAGCAATCCCCGCTTCAATACTGGAACCCGCCCGTATACTAGCAAATGCCTCTGAAGAAAAGGTGCCTAAAGTCCCACTAAAAGCCAAGCCAGCACTTGCACCAGCAAGCAATTTCATAAAATGGCGACGAGATTCATTGAGTTCAAATTGTGTTTTCATAGATTGCTCCTTTCATTGAAGTTGCATAAATGTATTTAAAAGGAATGAAAAAACCAAACGGATGCTTGTTTTTTATTCATAATAGAACAAAAAATTCATTTTTCAACCTTTTATTGGAGATTTGTTTCATTTTTGAGATCTTGTTCACATTTTTAGAAAAAAATAATGGAGTGAAATTTCAAAAAGCATATAATCGCTGAAAAATCTTAAATATTTTTTCATTATCCAAATAAAGAGGAGGGGATATGCGTAAATCCCAAGAAAAAATTTTGGCTCAAATTCAAAATGGACTCATTGCTTCTTGCCAACCTGTTGATGACGGACCAATGGATAAGCCGGAAATTGTGGCAGCAATGGCAATGGCTTCGGTTGTTGGTGGTGCGAAAGGCATCCGTATTGAAGGTGTTGAAAATCTGAAAGCAACCCGTCCTTATATTACCGTGCCGATCATTGGCATTGTGAAGCGAGATTTGCCTGACTCGCCTGTGCGGATCACGCCTTATTTGGAAGATATTGATGCGTTAGCCCAAGCAGGGGCAGATATCATTGCTGTCGATGGAACCTTTAGAACTCGCCCAGTGGAGCTTAAGCTGGCTGTCGAGCGTATTCATGCACAAGGTTGTTTAGCAATGGCGGATTGCTCCAATTTAGAAGAGGGTCTCTATTGTCAGCAATTGGGATTCGATATTGTCGGAAGCACGATGTCGGGTTATACCGGAGGAGTAGTTCCCGATGAGCCTGATTATCAGCTTGTGATTGATTTAAAAAATGCAGGCTGTTTTGTGATGGCGGAAGGACGCTATAACACACCGGAATTAGCCCAAAAAGCAATAGAAATTGGCGCTGATGCGGTAACTGTTGGTTCAGCTTTAACGCGCCTTGAACATATTGTGAGTTGGTTTGTAAAAGCGATTCAATCTGCGGAATCTGCTAAGGTTGGTTAATATGCGATGTTTATCAATAGATATTGGTGGCACCAAAATTGCGGCGGCGTTAGTTGAAAATAATCAGCTATCTCAACGAGTACAAATTGCTACACCGCAATCAAAAGAGAGTGGGGCAATGAAAGCCGTATTAGCCGAACTTGTTGCTCAGTATCAAGGACAATTTGATGCGATTTCGGTGGCTTCAACAGGGATTATTAACCAGGGTATTTTAACTGCATTGAATCCTAAAAATTTAGGTGGATTAGCGGAATTCCCATTGAAAGAAACATTGACGCAATTGACTGCTAAACCTATTTTTCTGTTAAACGATGTACAAGCTGCTGTTTGTGCGGAATATCAACACGAAGATCCTCAAGAAATTCAGAATTTTGTCTTTATCACCGTTTCTACAGGTGTTGGTGGAGGTATTATTCAAAATGGGCAGTTGTTATGTGAACCCCACGGTATTGCAGGGCATTTAGGTCATACATTAGCCGATCCGAATGGACCGATTTGTGGTTGTGGGCGACCAGGTTGTGTAGAGGTAATAGCCTCAGGGCGAGCAATTGAAGCCGCAGCTGCAAACTGGGAAGCACCTTGTTCGGCGAAAGAGGTCTTTGAACGTTTCCGCCAGCAAGAATTACAAGCGGTTCAATTAGTTGAAAGATCTGCAAAAGCAATCGCAAATTTAGTTGCGGATTTAAAAATTGGTTTGGATACACAAAAAATCGTTATCGGTGGAAGCGTTGGGTTAGCCGAGGGATATTTGCCTTTGGTTGAAAAATTCATGCAAGCCTTACCGTCTATTTATCATTGCCCTATTGTGAAAGCTCGTTATGCCGGCGATGCCGGTTTAATTGGTGCGGCGAAATGGGCAGAAATGAATCAACAGTTTTAAACATTAGGGGATATTTTATGAAAAACTTAACAGGTATTTTTAGTGCATTACTCGTCTCATTTAACGAAGATGGTACGATCAATGAAAAAGGATTACGCCAAATTATTCGTCACAACATAGATAAAATGAAAGTTGATGGGTTATATGTAGGCGGTTCTACGGGCGAAAACTTTATGCTTTCTACGGAGGAGAAAAAAGAGATCTTCCGTATCGCTAAAGATGAAGCCAAAGATCAAATAGCCTTAATTGCTCAAGTGGGCAGTGTGAATTTAAAAGAGGCTGTTGAATTAGGTAAATATGCAACTGAATTAGGTTATGATAGCTTATCTGCGGTCACACCGTTTTACTATAAATTCAGTTTTGCTGAAATTAAACACTATTACGACACCATCATTGCAGAAACCGGCAATAATATGATCGTTTATTCTATCCCATTCCTAACCGGGGTAAATATGGGCATAGAGCAATTTGGCGAACTTTACCAAAATCCTAAAGTTATTGGTGTCAAATTTACTGCAGGGGATTTCTATTTGTTAGAACGTTTGAAAAAAGCCTACCCAAATCATCTCATTTGGGCTGGGTTTGATGAAATGATGTTGCCGGCGGTTTCATTAGGTGTCGATGGAGCGATTGGTTCTACCTTTAACGTAAATGGCATTCGAGCCAGACAAATTTTTGACTTAACCAAAGCTGGCAAATTGAATGAGGCTCTCGCACTTCAACATGAAACGAATGACTTAATTGAAGGTGTTTTAGCAAATGGGTTATACCTTACCTTAAAAGAACTATTGAAGTTAGAAGGTATTGAGGCAGGATATTGTCGAGAGCCAATGACGGCAAAATTAACAGATAAACAAATTGAAGTGGCTAAACATTTAAAAGCGACATATTTATAATTTTCAGGAGGAAAATCAAATGCGTTTAATTCCCTTAGACACGGCAGAAGATGTTGCAGTATGGTCCGCTCGTTATATCGCAGATCGTATTAACCATTTTCAACCAACAGAACAAAATCCTTTCGTACTGGGCTTGCCAACAGGGGGAACGCCACTTAAAACATATCAAGAACTGATTAAACTTTACCAAGCCGGAGAGGTAAGTTTTAAACATGTGGTGACGTTTAATATGGATGAATATGTGGGACTTCCGCCTGAACATCCGGAAAGTTATCATGCTTTTATGCATAAACATTTTTTCGATCATATTGATATTCAACCTCAAAATATCAATTTGCTGAATGGTATGGCGGAAGATGTTAATGCAGAATGTGAACGTTACGAGGAAAAAATCCGTCACTATGGCAAAATCCATTTGTTTATGGGCGGCGTGGGTGTAGATGGACATATCGCCTTTAATGAGCCCGCCTCTTCGCTTTCTTCTCGAACACGGATTAAAACCTTAACCGAAGATACGCTTATTGCAAACTCGCGTTTTTTTGATAATGATGTGAATAAAGTCCCTAAATTTGCCTTAACAATTGGGGTAGGAACTTTGTTGGATGCTGAAGAAGTGATGATTCTTGTAACCGGCTACAATAAAGCCTTGGCATTACAGGCTTGTGTAGAGGGCGCAGTAAATCATTTTTGGACAGTATCAGCATTACAACTACATAAACGTGCTGTTGTGGTTTGTGATGAGCCTGCGACTCAAGAACTTAAAGTAAAAACCGTGAAATACTTTAAACAACTGGAGAAAAACGTAGCGAGATAGCGTATCATTGCGGTATTGATATGTTCTTGCCGAGATAATGGCGAGTTTTCTGGAGAATTAAGATGAAATATGCATTAACGAATTGTGTCATTTACACAGGCTTTGATGTGCTTTATCAGCATGCGGTAATAGTTGAGCATGACAAAATAGAAGCGGTCGTTTTTGAGAAAGATTTACCCAAAGATCTTCCGATGGTTGATTTACACGGCGCAAATTTAACTGCGGGCTTCATTGACCTACAACTTAATGGTTGTGGGGGCGTAATGTTCAATGAAGAAACGACCGTCAAAACGCTGGAGATTATGCAGGAAACCAATTTGAAATCCGGCACAACAAGTTTTTTACCAACATTTATTACCGCACCAGATGAAGGCATGAAGCAAGCGATTAACGTCATGCGTGATTATCTTGAGAAATATGATAATCAAGCATTAGGCTTGCACTTGGAAGGCCCATATTTAAGCATTGCGAAAAAAGGGGTTCACCGACCAGAATATATCCGTGAAGCAAACTATGACATGGTGGCATATTTATGCCGAAATGCAGATGTGATTAAGAAAATCACATTGGCAGCAGAAAATCCAACGGCGAAACATATTGAACGCTTTGTTCATGCAGGTATTGTCATTTCTATCGGACACTCTAATGCCGATTATCAAACGGCTAAACAAGCCTTTAAACAAGGGGCAACCTTTGCAACTCACTTACATAATGCAATGTCGCCCATTAGTTCAGGACGAGAAATGGGTGTTGTGGGTGCAGTGCTGGATAGTGATGATGTTTATGCCGGCATTATCGTTGATGGCTTACATGTGACTTATGGTAATATCAACATTGCTAAACGAGTAAAAGGCGATAAGCTCTGTATTGTAACCGATGCGGTGGCAGCAGCTGGCTCAGATATCGAACAATTCCAATTTGTTGGGAAAACCGTTTATGTGCGAGATGGTAAATGTTTTGATGAAAAAGGCACATTAGGAGGAGCCGCCATTACCATGATAGAGTCGATTCGTAATTCGGTAATTGAAGTGGGGATCCCACTTGATGAAACATTAAGAATGTGTAATCTTTATCCAGCCAGAGCGATTGGCGTTGATGAAAAACTTGGTTCGATTGAAGTGGGCAAAATTGCTAACCTTACGGCATTCAATGCACAATTTAAAGTGATTGGTACAGCTGTTAATGGAAAATGGAAAGCTAATGCCTAAAAAAATCTGCACCGAAAGGGTGCAGATTTTTTATCGAAATCTCGCTTGAGTAAAGTATTGCTTATCTTCCCAGCGTAACATAGTGAGATGGTTTCCCCATGCGCAGCCTGTATCTAAGGCATAAATATTCGGGCGTGTTGATTTCCCCATAAGGCTTGCCCAGTGTCCAAAAATAATACTCTCTTTTGCAAAATGCGGATTATCTAGTTCAAACCAAGCTTTTAGCTCAGAAGGTGCTTCTTCAATAGGTAATTTACACGCAAAATCTAACCGCTTGTCGGTATAACAAAAACGCATGCGAGTAAAAACATTCACGATATAACGCCAACGTTCTATACCGGTAAGTTGTTCATCCCAGTGGTCAGGCGTATTTTCATACATTTGAGCAATATAATCGGCATAATGGTCGCTTTTTAAAACCTTCTCTGCCTCACGAGCGCAACGAAACGTCGTGGGAAGATCCCATTCCGGGCTAATCCCTGCATGAACGAGAACAAAACCATGCTTAGGGTGTTGGATTGCAAGCGGTTGATTTCGAAGCCACTTTTGCAATTCCTCACGATCTTCAGCGGTAAAAATACTGTCAACATGATCGGACGGCTTTACTTTCTTAATCCCTAATAGGGTAGAGAGTAGATGCAAGTCATGATTACCGAGAACTGTTTGCGCTTTATTTCCAAGAGATTTCACAAAACGAAGACAAGCCAGCGAATCTTCGCCTCGCGCGACAAGATCGCCGGTTAGCCAAAGTTCATCATCTTGTGGATTAAAAGAAACTTGAGCAAGTAAAGCTTGTAACTCTTTGAAACAGCCGTGCAAATCGCCAACAATATAGGTTGCCATTTTTACTCCTTTTGTTTTTGTTCCTGCCTTCTCTTTTTAAAGAATGCACTGATTTTTTGACTACATTCATCACGCATTACTCCGCCACGAATTTGTAAAAAATGGTTCATTTTATAGTCTTCAAAAAGATGAAAGCGTGAGCCAATTGCCCCTGTTTTGTAATCCGAAGCGCCAAAAACTAAACGCCCAATACGACTATGCAAAATCGCACCGGCACACATTGGACAAGGCTCTAAAGTGACATAAAGCGTTGTGTCTAAAAGGCGATAATTTTGTAAATGCTGACCTGCCATACGAATGGCTTGAATTTCGGCGTGTGCAGTTGGATCAGAAAGGATAATCGAACGGTTCCAACCTTCGCCAACTATTTTCCCGCTTTTATCAACCAAAACAGCCCCGACGGGAATTTCACCTTCTTGTTCTGCTTTATCGGCAAGGGACAAAGCATATTGCATAAAGTAAACATCCTGTTCCGTTAAGGTTAAATCGCAATGGGTTTGAGAGGGTTGGATAAACATAATTTAATTAAAATAGTAGGGACACACTGAGTGTGTCCATCAATCACAATTTTAAATACAAGTAGCGGACACACGCAGTGTGTCCCTACAAGTCATCATTATCGGCGACCACGCTCGTTAAAACGTTTTTCTTTAAATCCGCCTTCTTTGCGATCTTTAAAGCCTCGTTCATCACGGCGACCATCTTTACCGCCACGACCTTTGCCACGTCCGCCTTTATCTTCGTAAGGATTCGCATTTGTTGCACCACCGGCAGGACCTAAGAAAGACATCTGCATTGGTTTGCTTAATACTCGGGCTTTTTGTGCAAAGTGTTGCACCAAGTGTTTTGGCATACCTTGAGGTAGCTCAATGGTTGAATATTTATCGTGCAATTTGATATGTCCGATATAACGGCTGTTAATGTCGCCCTCATTCGCAATTGCGCCCACAATATGACGAACTTCAACACCATCTTCACGACCGAGTTCAATACGATAAAGATCCATTGCGACACCGTTGTTATCACGATGTTCACGACCATTGCCACGTCGTTCCGCAGAGCGAGGGTTTTCACGGCCTTTACCTCGTTCACCACGTGCTGCTTTGATAACCGGATCTGGCGGAAGAATAAGTTTTTGTTTTTCTTGAAGTAGCATCATCATTGCAGCTGCAAGTTCTTCGTGATCTTGATCAGCGGTAAATAAATCTTCTAATAGTTCACGATATTTTTCTAAATCATGATGCTCAAGTTGTTTTTCGATACGAGCTTTGAATTTCGCTCGGCGTTTTTCCATTAAGATTTCGTGATTTGGAATTGCCACTTCATCAATAGGTTTTTTGATGAGATGTTCAATGTTACGCAGTAAGCGGCGTTCACGTGGTTCAACAAACAATAATGCACGACCAGAACGTCCGGCACGACCGGTACGACCGATACGGTGAACGTAAGATTCCGCATCTAATGGAATATCATAGTTTACAACAAGGCTGATACGATCAATATCAATACCACGCGCAGCCACATCAGTTGCAACAATAATATCTAGACGACCTGATTTCAGTTTATCTAACGCTTGTTCACGAGATTGTTGTGTCATATCGCCATTGAGCGCTGCCGCTCGGTAGCCGTTACGTTCACAAAGCTCAGCAATATCAATGGTGCCGGTTTTTGTGCGGGTAAAGATAATTGCCGCGTCAAAATCTTCTACTTCTAAGAAACGTAGAAGCGCATCATTTTTACGGAAGCCATTGACTAACCAGTAACTTTGCGCAATATCTGGTGCAGAACGTTGGGTAGCTTGAATTTTTACCTCTTGCGGATCTTTCATAAAACGCTTCGTGATACGACGAATAGGCTCTGGCATTGTGGCAGAGAAGAGCGCAGTTTGGTGATTTTCAGGTAATTCAGCCATTACCGTTTCTACGTCTTCAATAAATCCCATACGTAGCATTTCATCAGCTTCATCAAGTACGATGGCTTTAAGTGCTGATAGATCAAGTGTACCACGGCGAATATGGTCGAGAATACGCCCCGGTGTTCCCACCACAACTTGTGCGCCATTTTTTAATGCACGGATTTGAATGTCGTAACGCTGACCACCGTAAATGGTAACGGTACGAATACCACGCATATTTTTGGTAAATTGTTCACATGCATCTGCGACTTGAATCGCTAATTCACGAGTTGGTGCCATAACCAACATTTGAGGGTAGCGTTGTTCAGGATCAATTTGCGCAAGAATAGGCAGAGAGAATGCCGCCGTTTTACCACTTCCTGTTTGTGCCATTCCTAATACATCACGACCATTTAAAAGGTGTGGAATACAAGCCTGCTGGATAGGCGAAGGGGTAACAAATCCCATTTCATTTACAGCGTCAAGGATAGATTGTGGTAAGCCTAAGTCGGCAAAAGTTAAATTTGTTTCAGTCATAAAATTCCAAAAATAAAACGGAAGCTCACCTTACTCTCCCTCGTTTACGGAAGAGGGGGAAGTGAACATAGAATAAAAATTATATTGTTGAGCTTCTTAGGTAAGAAAAATATATAGAAAGCAAATCAATGCTTTATTAACCTGTTACAGTAAGCGGTTAAATTTGTAAAATTTTTTACAAAAATGACCGCTTTAATCGTCCTAATTATTCCCCAACAACCGTGGGAGTTTGAACATGACTTAATGATTCGTTATTACGAAGCTGTGAAAGTTCAAACAGGGCAAAACGATACTCAACAAAGTTAAACACTTGATTTGCAAGAGCAAGACGGAAGAGGCTGATTGCCTCATCTTTTTGATTCGATTTGAGTTTTTGTTTTGCTAAATAAAAGTAAGTTTCGGTTAAAATTTCAGCATAACTAGCCGTGTTAGGCTGGGCTTGAGCATCCATTTTATCGCGAAGTTGTTTTAATGATAACTCGCCTAAAAAATAGCGAACAATATTAATGCCCCAAAAGTCTTCTGAAAGCGTTTTGGAACGAGCCATTAAATTATTTTTTGCCTCTAAAGGTTTAAGTTCGAGTTCATTAAAATAAAGCCATAATGCACGATAAGGGTCGGATTTATCTTCATTATAAAAATGTAGTAAATCTCTCTCCGCTTCAGAATAACGACCACTATAATAAAATGCTAAACCACGATTTAAATGAGTATAAGCATAGTTAGGGTCAAGTTCTAATACAGCATTAAAAGCATCAACAGAGCTATCGTAATCATCCTCAAGTAATAGGTATAGCCCCATATAATTATAGGCGGAAACCATTTTCGGATTAAACGAAATCGCTTGGTTGAAATCATAACGAGCTAAAGACCAAAGTCCTAAACTATCGTAGAGTACGCCTCGTTCAAAATAGAGGTCAGCTCGTTCTGAATCCGTTAATTTTGCCTCTTGTAAGACTTGAGTTAAACGTACAACCATTACTTCTTGTTCAAAGCGTAATTGAGGGTTTAACTCGGCTAATGCAAGTTTATCAGTTGATATCATTTCAGATGAACGACTGACACAACCACTTAAAAAGAGTGTTAAAAAACCGAGTAGCAAAAATCGGAAAAAATGAGTCTGTTGTAACATCAGTAAACAGCCTTATTAGAGAAAAAGAATCAACCTCTTTTACAAGAGGTCGATAAGCATAAATTAGATTTCAGCTTGTTCTTCTTGAATTTGAACTTCTTCAGTTGTCTCTGTGGCTTCGTTATTTAAGTCTTTCATGGTTAAACGAATGCGACCTTGACGATCGATTTCTACCACTTTTACTTGAACTTCTTGGCCAACAGATAAGTAATCTGCAACACGTTCAACACGAGCATCAGTAATTTGAGAAATATGAACTAGTCCTTCTTTGCTGCCTAAGATAGAAACGAATGCACCGAAATCAACCACACGCGTTACTTTACCTTTGTAGATAGCGTTCACTTCGACTTCTGCCACGATCTCTTCGATACGCTCCATGACACGTTTTGCTGCATTGTTGTCTGTTGCTGCAATTTTCACTGTGCCGTCATCATCAATGTCGATTGATGTGCCAGTTTCTTCAGTTAATGCACGAATTGTCGCACCACCTTTACCGATCACATCTTTGATTTTCTTCGGATCGATCTTCATTGTGTGAATACGAGGTGCGAAGTCAGAAATTTCAGCACGAGGTGCTGGGATTGCTTGTTCCATTACACCTAAAATGTGCATACGTGCGCCTTTCGCTTGATTTAATGCGATACGCATAATTTCAGGGGTAATCCCTTCAATTTTGATGTCCATTTGTAATGCAGTCACACCTTCGCGGGTTCCAGCTACTTTAAAGTCCATATCGCCTAAGTGGTCTTCATCACCTAAAATGTCTGAAAGTACCACAAATTTCTCTTCTTCTTTCACTAAGCCCATTGCGATACCTGCAACCGCAGCTTTAATTGGCACGCCTGCATCCATTAACGCAAGAGAAGCACCACACACAGAAGCCATTGAAGAAGAACCGTTTGATTCGGTAATTTCAGATACCACACGTACTACATACGGGAATTCTTCTGCAGTTGGCATTACTGCTAACACACCACGTTTCGCTAAACGACCGTGACCGATTTCACGACGTTTCGGCGAACCGATACGACCTGTTTCACCTACTGAATATGGAGGGAAGTTGTAGTGGAATAAGAAGCGATCTGATTTTTCGCCTGTTAATTCATCAATGATTTGTGCATCACGTTCTGTACCTAATGTCGCAACCGCTAACGCCTGTGTTTCGCCACGGGTAAATAATGCTGAACCGTGCGTACGTGGTAGAACTCCTGTGCAAATGTCTAATGCACGAACGGTATCCACGGTACGACCGTCAATACGTGGTTCGCCTGCAATGATACGGCTACGGACGATTTGGCTTTCTAATGCTGTGATGATATCAATGATTTTACCTTCAGATACGGTTTCATCTTCAGCTGTTAACGTTGCGATAACTTCGGCTTTGATTGCGTCGATTTGTTCGTAACGTGCTTGTTTTTCTGTGATACGGTAAGCATCGCCGATACGTGCTTCTGCTAATGCTTTAACTTTATTGATTAAATCTGTATTTGGCTCTGGTGCAACCCAATCCCAACGTGGTTTGCCCGCTTCTTTCACAAATTCTTTGATGTTTTCAATCACAACTTGTTGTTGCTCGTGACCGAATACCACCGCAGCTAACATCTGTTCTTCCGTTAAGATGTCTGCTTCAGACTCAACCATTAATACTGCTTTGTCTGTACCTGCAACGACTAAATCTAAACGGCTTAAACGCTGTTCTGACATGGTTGGGTTAAGGACAAATTGGTTGTCAATAAAACCAACACGAGCCGCACCGATTGGGCCATTAAAAGGCACACCAGATAGAGATAATGCAGCTGAAGCACCGATCATCGCCACTAAATCAGGGCTGATTTGTGGGTTAACAGAAACCACTGTTGCAATCACTTGAATTTCGTTGAAGAAACCTTCAGGGAAAAGTGGACGAACCGGGCGGTCGATTAAACGAGCAATTAAAGTTTCGCCTTCAGAAGGACGACCTTCACGTTTGAAAAAACCACCAGGAATACGACCGGCAGCGTAAGTACGCTCTTGATAATCTACGGTTAATGGGAAGAAGTCTTGACCTTCTTTTACATCTTTTTTCGCAACGACTGTAACAAAAACAGTTGTATCATCCATGCTTGCCATAACAGCAGCAGTCGCTTGACGAGCGATTGCGCCTGTTTCTAGTGTAACGGTATGCTGACCGTATTTAAATTGTTTGACGATTGGAGTCATTTTGAATGTTCCTTTTAAATTTTTGGATTTATTGTTGTTTTATTTCCTAAAAATTGCGACTAGCAAAAATGATCTTGCTTGGAAAGATGACTTTTGATAGCCGCCTCTACAAATCTGAAATAAAACGAATGTATTATACAGACTTTTTTATACAAAATCGCCAACTATTTTACCATTTACAAAAAAACGTAAAACCTTTCATAAAAAGGACCGCTTGTATTTTCAAATGGACAAATATCCACAGATCATAGAAAATATATTTCAAATTGAGGAAATAAAGAAAAACATGAGTAACGAAATCATCAATTATGAAGGCGTTGAGCAAATGCCGATTAAGCGTTTTACTGAAGATGCTTATTTAAATTATTCAATGTACGTCATTATGGATCGTGCGTTGCCGTTTATTGGCGATGGATTAAAACCGGTACAACGCCGTATTATTTATGCGATGTCCGAATTAGGGTTAAATGCAACGGCAAAATATGCGAAGGCGGCGAGAACTGTCGGCGATGTATTAGGTAAATTCCACCCGCACGGCGATTCAGCTTGTTATGGTGCAATGGTTGGTATGGCGCAAGATTTTACCTTCCGCTATCCGCTGATTGATGGTCAAGGTAACTGGGGGAGTTTAGAAGATGATGCCGCAGCTTATCGTTATACAGAAGCAAGATTAACCAAAATCGCAGCGATTTTACTTTCTGAATTAGACCAAGGTACAGTTGATTTCAAACCGAATTTTGATGGTTCTAAAGTAGAGCCGGTCACTTTCCCTTCTCGTTTACCTCATATTTTATTGAATGGCTCAACAGGGATCGCGGTTGGTATGGCAACGGATATTCCGCCACACAATATCAATGAAATTGCAGAAGCAAGTGTGATGTTATTGGAAAACCCAAAAGCGACATTAAGCGATTTATTAACGGTTGTTCAAGGCCCTGATTACCCAACAGAAGCTGAAATTATTACGCCGAAAAGCGATATTGCTAAAATCTATGAGCAGGGACGTGGCTCAATCAGAATGCGGGCAGTTTGGAGCAAAGAAGATGGCGAAATCGTCATTCAAGCCTTACCTCATCAGGCTTCGCCCTCTAAAATTATTGCACAAATCGCTGACCAAATGCGTAACAAAAAATTACCAATGGTTGATGATATTCGAGATGAATCAGATCATGAAAACCCAATTCGTATCGTGATTGTGCCTCGTTCTAACCGTATTGACTTTGATGCTTTAATGGATCATCTGTTTGCGACCACAGATCTTGAAAAAAGCTACCGTGTTAATATGAATATGATTGGTTTGGACGGTAAACCGGCAGTTAAAAACTTACATGAAATTTTAACGGAATGGCTCTCTTTCCGCCGCTCAACCGTTACTCGTCGTTTGAATGACAAATTAGATAAAATTTTAAACCGCTTACATATTTTAGACGGTTTAATGATCGCCTTTCTCAACATTGACGAGGTGATTAGTATCATCCGAAACGAAGATGAGCCGAAAGCTGTGTTAATGGCGCGTTTCAATTTAAGCGATATTCAAGCGGAAGCGATTTTAAATCTACGTTTGCGTCATTTAGCAAAATTAGAAGAACACGAGTTACAAGCGGAGAAAAATCAACTGGAAAGTGAGCGTGATGAACTGCGTCTCATTTTAGGTTCAGAACGCCGTTTGAATACATTGATTAAAAAAGAAATTCAGGCAGATGCGAAAACATTTGCAGATCCTCGCCGTTCTCCACTTGTGGAGCGAGCAGAAGCGAAGGCGATTTCAGAAAGCGATTTAACTCCAACAGAAGATGTTACCGTTATTCTCTCTGAAAAAGGTTGGGTAAGATGTGCGAAAGGACACGATATTGATGTAGAAGGATTAAGCTACCGTGCCGGAGATGGTTATTTAGCGCACACAAGAGGTCGTAGTAATCAGCCGGTGGTTTTCTTAGATAGCACCGGACGAACCTATGCTCTCGATCCGACTTCATTACCATCTGCTCGCTCACAAGGCGAGCCGCTTACCGGTAAAATTACCTTACCGGAGGGAGCTACTGTTGAGCAAGTATTGATGGCAGCACCTGAAACTAAAGTGCTGATGGCTTCAGACTCTGGATATGGATTTATCTGTACTTTTGAGGACTTAGTTTCTCGAAATAAAGCCGGTAAAGCGGTGATTTCTTTAACCGAAAATGCAAAAGTGCTTGCGCCACAACTTATTGATAATGAAGAAGATATTTCACTGGTTGCAATGAGCAGTGCAGGAAGAATGTTGGTTTTCCCTCTTGCCGAACTACCGATCTTATCGAAAGGGAAAGGGAATAAAATCATCAATATTTCGGCACAGGCTGCCAAAGAACGCAGTGAATTATTGGCCCGCTTATTATTGATTAAAGCAAATCAATCATTAGTCTTTGTGTCGGGCAAACGGAAAATTACGTTAAAACCGAGCGATATAGATAATTATCGGGGCGAAAGAGCAAGAAAAGGCTCACAACTCGTTCGAGGCTTAAGCATTAATGCTACGGTCGAAATCGTAGATTAAATTGTCCACTCTCAAGCGGTTGTTTTTGTGTTGGTTTTTGCAAAAGATCAATCAAAAACAACCGCTTGCTTTTCTGATTTCTATTTTGTTCGGTTTACTGTACAATAAAAAACATTTTTTAGAATTAAATTACACGAAGCCCTCTTTTATGATGCAACAAGAATTGGCACAAACTATTCCCGAGCTTATTACTTGGACGAAAGAGCGAGAGTTTTCTCTTTCTCTTCCTCCTGAACGCCTTGCCTTCTTACTCGCTATTTCTATTTATAATAATGAACAAATTGACGGCGAATTGTTGGAAAGCGATCTAATTGATATTTTTCGCTATGTTTCACAAGTTTTTGAACAATCTGAAGCAACGCTGATTCAGCGAGCCAACAATGCGATTAATGATCTCGTTAAGCAGCGTTTTTTGAACCGTTTTTCCAGTGAATTTACGGAAGGTTTAGCCATTTATCGTGTAACACCGCTTGGCGTTGGTGTTGCGGATTATTATGTTCGCCAGAGAGAGTTTTCAACCTTAAGACTTTCTATTCAGCTTTCCATTGTTGCCGATGAAATTCAGCGAGCTTCAGTTGCCGCAGAAGAAGGGGGCGATGAACGTTTTTGGCGGAATAACGTATTTGCGCCGTTAAAATATTCAGTAGCGGAAATTTTTGACAGTATAGATCTTTCGCAACGAATGATGGACGAAAATCAACATCAAATTCGTGAACAAATTGCAACTTTGTTAAGCCAAAACTGGCACGAAGCAATTATGAGCTGTGAGCGTTTATTAGATGAAACCTCAGGCAATTTGCGTGAGTTACAAGATACGCTCAACGCTGCAGGTGATAAATTACAAGCGCAACTTCTGCGAATTCAAAGCTGTTTAATTGGTCGCCACGATTTAGATTTTATCGACCAGTTGGTCGTCAATTTGCAGAATAAACTGGATCGTATTATTAGCTGGGGGCAGCAGGCAATCGACCTTTGGATCGGTTATGACCGCCATGTTCATAAATTTATCCGTACCGCCATTGATATGGATAAAAATCGTGTTTTTGGGCAACGTTTACGCCAATCTATTCAAAACTATTTTGAGTCGCCGTGGTTGCTTTATACGGCAAAAGCAGAAAGTTTACTTGACTTGCGTGATGATGAAAGCGAGTTAAATGAAGCGGAAGCCGTTGGTGAATTACCGCATGAGTTGGAATATGAATCTATGACTGATGTCCAAGAGCAAATCATTGCTATTATGCAAGCACACCTGGCGCCTTTCCGCGAGCAAAATAAACCGATTGACCTTGGTGCAATTTTACGTGAACAGTTGGCTTTATATCCGCAATCACGTCATTTTGATATAGCTAGAATTATTGTAGATCAAGCGGTCAAATTGGGGATGGCAAGTTCAGATAATCAAGCCATTTACCCTGAGTGGCAATCTATTAACGATTACGGCGCTGAAGTACAAGCGAATGTGATTGACCAGTATAATAAATAGAGAATAAATAAAATGACAGATAATATCCAAGATGTAATATCTCCTAAATTAGCATTAGCGATTGCTAACCCGATTTTTCCGCAACTTGATAGTCAATTAAGAGCAGGGCGACACATTAGTCTAGAAGCTCTTGATGAACACGCTTTTTTGATGGATTACCAAAGCGAGCTTGAACAGTTTTATCGCCGTTATCACGTCGAACTTATTCGTGCACCAGAAGGCTTTTTCTATCTTCGACCTAAAGCAACAACTTTGATTGCTCGTTCAGCGATGTCTGAAATGGAAATGTTAGTGGGGAAAGTACTTTGTTATCTCTATTTAAGTCCAGAGCGTTTGGCACAACAAGGTATTTTTAGCCAAGATGATGTTTATGAAGAGCTTTTAAATTTAGCCGATGAAACAAAACTTCTCAAAGCGGTAAATCCACGTTCAACCGGTTCGGATTTAGATAAGGCGAAGTTAGCCGAGAAAGTAGGCGGTGCATTACGCCGTTTAGGGCGTTTAGGAATGATTACCCGTGTTGGCGATCAAAACAGCAAAAAGTTCGTGATTGCGGAGTCAGTGTTCCGTTTTGGTGCAGATGTGCGAGCAGGGGACGATCCACGCGAAGCACAACTTCGTTTAATCCGTGATGGTGAAGCGACAAAACCTACGATTGAAAAAGAGCAAGCGGTGAGTTTTGACGAAGAATTTGCAAATGAAGAAGAATTGAATGGTGAGGAAGAATAATGCAAGAGCTAGAATTACAAAATATCCCACAAAACTTACCGCTTACTCGTGAAGGTATCGCTCGTGGCAAATTCCGTTCCCTAACCTTAATCAACTGGAACGGTTTTTTTGCACGGACTTTTGATTTAGATGAATTGGTAACAACCCTTTCGGGCGGTAACGGGGCGGGTAAATCGACCACGATGGCTGGTTTTGTGACGGCGTTAATCCCTGATCTCACCTTGCTCAACTTCCGTAATACCACCGAAGCAGGCTCAACGTCTAGCTCTCGTGATAAAGGTTTATACGGTAAATTGAAAGCAGGCGTTTGCTATTCCGTATTAGAAAGTATTAACTCTCGTGGGCAACGTGTTTTGACAGGGGTTCGTTTGCAACAGGTTGCCGGACGTGACAAAAAAGTCGATATCCGTTCATTCTCTTTACAGAATGTTGCTTCAAACCAACCTGTTATTAGTGTTTTTACCGAGCAAGTAGGTGAAAAAGCACGTGTATTAGCATTGAATGAACTTAAAGATAAATTTGAGCAAAGTGAAGTTCAATTTAAGCAATATCATTCAATTACAGACTATCATAGCTTCATGTTTGACTTAGGTGTTATTCCTAAGCGTTTACGTTCATCGGGCGACCGTAGCAAATTCTATAAATTGATTGAAGCCTCTCTTTATGGTGGTATTTCAAGCGTAATTACCAAATCATTGCGTGATTACCTCCTACCTGAAAATACGGGCGTTCGCCAAGCTTTCCAAGATATGGAATCGGCATTACGTGAAAACCGCATGACTCTTGAAGCGATCAAGGTCACTCAATCTGATCGTGACATGTTCAAACGTTTGATTACAGAATCAACTAACTATGTTTCTGCGGATTATATGCGCCATGCGAATGAGCGTAGAGGTAATGTGCAAGCTGCGCTTGAGCAACGTCAAGCTTGGTATAGTTCAAAATCCAAACTAGAACTTGAACAACAGCGCTTAGTGGAGTTTAGTCGAGAAGTCGCTGAAATTTCTGAGTCAGAGCACGGGTTAGAGGCTGAATATAATTCGGCGAACGATCATTTAAATTTAGTGATGAATGCACTTCGTCATCAAGAAAAAGTAGAACGTTACCAAGATGAAGTAGAAGAGCTAAATGAAAAGATTGAAGAGCAACAAATGGCGATGGAAGAAGTTTCGGAAGCCGTAGAACATGCTCAAGCTCAAGCAGATGAAATGGATGATCAAGTTGAAGAACTCCGTTCTCAATTAGCCGATTATCAACAGGCACTAGATGCTCAACAGACAAGAGCATTGCAATATCAACAGGCAATCAACGCACTTGAAAAAGCTAAGCAACTTTGTGGCTTACCGCATTTAGATTTACACAATGTGGAAGATTATCATGCAGAATTTGCTGCTCAAGCTGAAGATTTGACTGATCAGGTATTTGATTTAGAGCAGCGCTTATCTGTTTCAGATATGGCAAAAACGCAGTTTGAAAAAGCGTATGAATTAGTGTGCAAAATTTCAGGCGAAATTGACCGCTCGCAGGCGTGGGAAGAAGCGAGAACATTACTCAATGCGTTTTCAGATCAGAAAATGCAGGCGACTCAGGCTGTGGGATTACGTCAAAAATTGCATGAGATCGAACAGCGTTTACATCAACAACAAAATGCAGAACGTTTGTTAGCTGAATTTAATCAAAAAGCACAAACGGAACTAACCGATGCGGAATCTTTAGAAAGTTATTTTGAAGAGCAACAAGCGCGTTTAGAAGATCTTGAAGCCGAATTAGCGGAATTTGTTGAGGTGCGTTCAACACAACGCCAACAACGTGAGCAATTAAATCAACAATATAATCAGCTGGCTAAGAATGCACCTGCGTGGCATACGGCTCAATCAGCTTTAGTTCGTTTAGAAGAGCAATGTGGCGAAAAATTTGAAGCAAGCCAATCGGTTATGCAATTTATGCAAACGATGCTTTCAAAAGAGCGTGAGGCAACATTATTACGTGATGAGTTAGCGCGCAAAGAACAACAATTAGATGAGCAAATTAGCCGTTTAAGCCAACCGGATGGTTCTGAAGATGCACGTTTAAATCAATTGGCAGAACGTTTTGGTGGGGTATTACTTTCTGAATTATATGATGATGTTTCTCTTGATGATGCACCCTATTTTTCAGCACTTTATGGCGAGGCAAGACATGCTATTGTCGTTCGTGATTTAGAAGCGGTTAAAAATCAGTTAGCGACATTAGAGGATTGTCCGGACGATCTTTACCTCATCGAGGGTGATCCTTCTTCTTTTGATGATGCGGTATTTAGTGCGGAAGAATTAAAAGAAGGGGTCGTTGTTAAAGTTTCGGAACGTCAATGGCGTTATTCTAAATTCCCTGAAGTGCCGTTATTTGGACGTGCTGCGAGAGAAAAACATTTAGAAACATTAAAAACAGAGCGTGATGAAACGGCAGAAAAACACGCAGAAAGTGCTTTTGAAGTCCAAAAATGCCAACGTTTACATCAACATCTTAGCCAATTTGTCGGTACGCATTTAAATCTTGCATTCCAAGAAAACCCTGAAATTCTTATGCAAGAAATTGCAGCTGAGCGTGCTGAAATTGAACGTGAGTTAAATCAAGCGTCTGGCGATGAGCAACAACTTCGTCACCAATTAGATACGACAAAAGGACAGTTACAACTTTTAAATAAAATTTTACCGCTTGTTAATTTATTGGCAGATGAAACGCTTGAAGATCGTGCAGAAGCTTGCCGTGAACAGTTGGCTGAAGCCGAGGAAAATGAATACTTTATCCGCCAATTTGGTCAGGCTTTAACCCAATTAGAACCTATTGCAGCAGCATTAAAGAGCGACCCAAGTAAATTTGAACAACTTGAAGCCGACTATCAACAAGCTAAAATGCAACAAAAAGCGTTACAACAGAAAGTTTTTGCTCTTTCAGATGTGATTCAACGCCGTGTACATTTTAGCTATGAAGAAACTGCAACGGTTGAAGGCACTGGTCTTACAGAGAAATTACGTACGCAATTGGAATCTGCGCAACGTAATCGTGAGCAAGCTCGTGAACAGTTACGTCAGGCACAAACACAATTTACGGAATATAACCAAGTTTTAACGCGTTTACGTAGTTCCTTTGAAGCTAAAAATCAAATGCTTCAAGAGCTAATTCGTGAAATTGATGATTTAGGTGTAAGAGGCGATGCTGGGGCAGAGGAGCGAGCAAGATTACGCCGTGATGAATTGCAACAACGCTTAAGTCAACAACGTGCTCGTAAAGGTTATTTAGATAAACAACTCGGTACGATCGAAGCTGAAATTGAAAACCTCACTCGCCTTTTACGTAAAGCAGAGCGTGATTATAAAGCGCAGCGTGAAATGGTCGTACAGGCAAAAGTGAGCTGGTGTTTGGTGCTGAAACTCTCTCGTAATAGCGATGTGGAAAAACGCTTAAATCGTCGTGAGCTTGCTTATCAATCGGCGGAAGAGTTGCGTTCGATTTCGGATAAAGCCCTTGGGGCATTGCGAACCGCAGTGGCAGATAACGAATACTTGCGTGATAGCTTGCGTGCGTCAGAAGATAGCCGTAAACCTGAAAATAAAGTGGCGTTCTTTATTTCGGTTTATCAACATTTGCGTGAACGTATTCGTCAAGACATCATCAAAACGGACGATCCGATTGATGCGATTGAGCAGATGGAAATTGAGCTATCTCGCTTAACCAATGAACTGACCAGCCGTGAGAAAAAATTGGCGATTAGCTCAGAAAGCGTGGCAAATATCTTGCGTAAAACCATTCAGCGTGAACAAAACCGTATTTTGCAACTGAACCAAGGCTTGCAAAATATTGCCTTCGGTCAGGTAAAAGGGGTGCGTTTGGTGGTAAACATTCGTGATACACACGCAATGTTATTAAATGCGCTAAGTAATGAACGTGAGCAACATAAAGATCTGTTTGAGAGTGAAAAATTAAGCTTCTCTGAAGCATTAGCAATGTTGCATAAACGTGTCAATCCACATATTGAAATGGGACAACGCACACCACAAACCATTGGCGAAGAGTTATTGGATTACCGTAATTATCTCGATCTCGAAGTGGAAACCGATCGTGGTGCAGATGGCTGGCAACGAGCGGAAAGTAGCTCACTTTCAACCGGTGAGGCGATTGGTACGGGTATGTCAATCTTGTTAATGGTGGTGCAAAGTTGGGAAGAAGAGTCTCGCCGTATGCGTGCTAAAGATATTCTGCCTGCTCGCTTACTCTTCCTTGACGAAGCAGCACGTTTAGACGCAACCTCTATCAATACCTTGTTTGAACTTTGTGAACGTTTAGATATGCAGTTGCTTATCGCCGCACCAGAGAATATCAGTCCGGAACGTGGTACAACTTATAAATTGGTACGTAAGATTACCAATAACCAAGAATATGTACACGTGGTTGGTTTGAAAGGATTTGGTCAAGCTTAAATAATTTATGGACGCCCTTGTGGCGTCCGTTTTTGTATAAATATGATGAATAATTTAAAAGAACAACTCTTGCAGTTTAATGAACAGCAGAAATCACATTTTGATGCTGAAAATATTTTAAATCTCTTGCATGAACGCAGTGATTTTTATGATAACTGTTTGCTCCGGCTTTGGGCGGAATTTGGTTTTCATCAACGTTCAGATTTAGCTTTGATCGCCGTAGGTGGGTATGGAAGACGAGAGATGTTCCCATTATCTGACCTTGATATTTTAGTCCTCGCTGAAAATGAGCTTGATGAAGCAACGCATACTCAATTAAACGCACTATTTAATTTGCTATGGGATGCAAAATTACAGGTTGGGGCAAGTATTCGGACGGTGGCAGAATGTATTGAAATTGGTAAAACAGAAATTTCTGTTGCCACCAATATGTATGAAAGCCGCTATTTAACGGGCAATAAATTACTTTGGCAAAGTTTAATGGAGCAGCTTTACCAAGATGATTTTTGGGCGATAGAAGCGTTTTTCCAAGCGAAGATTGCAGAAAAAAATGAACGTTATGAGCGTTATCATAATACGAGCTATAATCTGGAGCCTGATCTCAAACATAGCCCAGGCGGATTGCGTGATTTGCATTTGATTTCATGGATTATGCTTCGTCATTATGGTATTCACGATTTTGAGACGTTGTTTAATCGAGGATTACTCTATCCAGAAGAATATCAAACACTTAGCCAAGCACAAGCGGTCTTATTTCGTATGCGTTTTGCACTACATATGCAATTAAAACGCTACGACAATCGCTTACGCTTTGATCGTCAATTAAAGTTAAGTGAGCAATTAGGCTATCAAGGCGAAGGAAACCAGCCGGTTGAGGCGATGATGAAAGACTTTTTCCAAGCAACGCAGGCGATTTCTCAACTAAGTCAATTATTACTGGCAAGCTTTGAGCAAGATGTGTTGAATTCGCAAAAAACAGGCGAAAAACAACCGCTTGATCATTATTTCTATTGCCAAAATGGTGTTATTGATACTGAAAATTATCGCTGTTTTAGTCAAGAACCGCACTCGATATTAGATCTTTTCTATCATTTGACACAGAACCCTACGGCAAATGTTAAAGCGACAACATTACGCCACCTAAGAATTGCGTTACAAAAATTAAAGCAACCGCTTTGTGAGCTGGCTCAAGCCAGAAGCCGTTTTATCCAAATTTTTCAGCAGCCGAATATGGTGGCCCGGGCGATTGTACCAATGCACCAACTAGGCGTTTTAACCGCTTATTTCCCTGCGTGGAAAGGCATTGTTGGCTTAATGCAGTTTGATTTATTTCATATTTATACCGTAGATGAACACACAATTCGGGTAATGTTAAAACTGGAAAGTTTCTTAGATAGCCAAACGCAGTCATCTCACCCATTATGTTATGAAAAATTTAGCCAGTGCGATCATCGAACATTGGTCTATCTTGCCGCCTTATTACACGATATTGCCAAAGGGCGAGAGGGCGATCACGCAGAAGTGGGCGCAGTAGATATGTATGACTTTGCGATCTTACACGGATTTAGTGAAGCGCAAGCACAGCAAATGGCGTGGTTGGTCAGAGAACATTTAACGATGTCGATTACAGCGCAGAGACGAGATATTCACGATCCGAATGTGGTAAAAACCTTTGCGGAGGTTGTCGAAAATCAGACTGCATTAAGCGATTTGGTTTGCTTAACGGTTGCGGATATTTGTGCGACAAACGAAACGCTTTGGAATGATTGGAAGCGGACTTTGCTTTCTCAGCTTTATCAATTTACCAGCCAGCAGCTGGTTGCCGAATTAGACTACCAAAAAGAGGCAGAAAATAATCGTTTAGAAGCGGTTGAACTGATGAAATTTGCACTCACTGCCGAACAACGGAAAAGATTGCAGGCATATTGGCAACCTTGCCCAGCGAGTTATTTCTTACGGAACAAACCGAAACAATTGGTTTGGCACGCTTTATCATTGTTAAAGCAACAACGTTTGCCGTTAGTTCTGGTCGGGAATGAGTATGCACGAGGGGCTACCGAAATTTTTATTCACTGTGAAGACCAAAATCAACTGTTCGCCCGTATTGCGCAAGAGTTAAGCCAGAAGAAAATTAGCATCCACGATGCGCAAATTATCACGAGTGAAAACGGCTTAGTCTATGATAGTTTTATTGTTACAGAGAGCAACGGGCAAGCATTGAATGAAATACGTTGTGAGCAAATTCAACAATCTTTGATAAAAGTGTTGTTAGATCCTGCGAGTAAAACATTTAAAGCGATTAAAAAACCGATTAAACACCAAACTTTTAAACGTAAAACGAAGGTACGCTTTTTAGCAAATTCGCCACCAAATCAGACCGCTTTTGAACTGTTTACATTGGATCGGGAAGGGCTATTAGCACAGCTCAGTCATATTTTTAATCAGTTAGAATTGGTGCTGATCAACGCAAAAATTACCACGATTGGGGAGCGAGTAGAGGATTTCTTTGTCGTAAGTACGTTATCTCATGAAGCGTTGAGCGAAGAACAACAGCACCAATTAAAACAGCATATTCTCGACGAGCTTTCACACTAAGAATAAAAGCAGGTGTTACCCTGCTTTTATTTTAAAATTTAATGTTTTAGTAACCCAGAAGATCCTTCTGAATAGTCACGAGGTTGATTTTCATCGGGAGAATCGTTTTGGGCGAGTTTGAAAAATTCAGTTTGCTGTTCTTCAGGAAGTAATTGCGAAGAACTTTGTGCAAGATGTGTATAAAGCTTTTTATAATCTTCCGCTAGGGTTGAGAGTAATGTCGCAGAATGTGCAAAATGTTGCTCTAATTGATGTTTTTGCTCTTCCACTTTTGATTTCATCGCTTTTAAATCACTTTCAAGTTGTAACTGTTTTTGTACATTTCGGCTTGTAAAGCGAACCAAAATTACACCGACAGCTAACCCCACAACAAAAGCAGAGCCAACGGCTCCCCACACAGCAGTTGTCCATTCTGTCATAATCAACTCCTTAATTGTTATTAAACTTCGCTAATACTTTTAACATTTTATTTTGAAATAGGAAAGGTGTAATATCTAAAAATGAGAAGTAAGCGACAAAATCAAAAAATTTATGCGGAAAAGATTAGATCTTTGCCTATAAAATCTGTATAATCCACGCACCCTGTTTTTGTTTGGACTTTCCCGCCAAACAGTTTGGTCTAGATTAGACTCGAAGGGGTCGGATTTAGCCGTAAAATTATAGGTAATATCTGAAAAGATATTGGGTTTAAACTTTAAATTTTGGTATTTAATTAATGAAAACTTTTGTAGCAAAACCAGAAACAGTAAAACGTGACTGGTATGTAGTAGATGCGACAGGTAAAACTTTAGGTCGTTTAGCTACTGAATTAGCACGTCGTCTTCGTGGTAAACACAAGGCTGAGTACACTCCACACGTAGATACAGGTGATTACATCATCGTTATCAACGCAGAGAAAGTAGCTGTAACAGGTAAAAAAGAAACTGATAAAATCTACTACTGGCACACTGGCTATGTAGGTGGTATCAAAGATGCAACCTTCAAAGAAATGATTGCACGTCGTCCAGAAGCAGTGATCGAGATCGCAGTAAAAGGTATGTTACCAAAAGGTCCTTTAGGCCGTGAAATGTTCCGTAAATTAAAAGTTTACGCAGGTAACGAACACAACCACGCTGCACAACAACCACAAGTTTTAGACATCTAATCACGGAGCAGAAAAATGACAGCAGCAAATCAAAACTACGGCACAGGTCGCCGCAAAAGCTCTTCAGCTCGTGTATTTATCAAACCGGGCAGCGGTAACATTACTATTAACCAACGTTCTTTAGACGTTTACTTCGGTCGTGAAACTTCACGTATGATCGTTCGTCAACCATTAGAATTAGTTGAGTTATTAGACAAATTAGATTTATACATCACTGTTAAAGGTGGTGGTATCTCTGGTCAAGCAGGTGCGATCCGTCACGGTATCACTCGTGCATTGATCGAATACGACGAAACATTACGTCCAGCGTTACGTGCTGCGGGCTTCGTTACCCGTGATGCACGCCGTGTTGAACGTAAAAAAGTGGGTTTACACAAAGCACGTCGTCGTCCACAATACTCAAAACGTTAATTTCGAGTATTTCAGATATACGAAAGTATTATCAGCAGAAGGCAGGATTTATTCCTGCCTTTTCTGTTTTTATCATTTTGTAAGTGTTAAAATAATACAAATTATTAACAAAGGTATATTCAATGCTAGCCATAATTTCTCCCGCTAAAACACTTGATTTTGAAAATCCTTCTCCTGATTTAGATCTTGCAAATACACAACCAAAATTAACCGCTTATAGCCAAGAATTGATCGATATTTGTAAACAATTTTCGCCGGCAGAATTAGCTTCTTTAATGTCCATCAGTGATAAGTTAGCCAGTTTGAATGTTGCTCGCTTTGCCGAATGGGAGCTTACTCATCACGAGCAAAATTCAAAACGGGCGTTATTTGCTTTCAAAGGTGATGTTTATACGGGGTTAGAGGCAGAAACACTTAGTAAAGAACAGGTTGAGTATGCCCAATCGCATTTACGTATGTTATCCGGGCTTTATGGCTTATTAAGTCCGCTAGATTTAATGCAACCTTATCGCTTGGAAATGGGAACAAGATTAGCTAATCCGAAAGGTAAGGATCTTTACGCCTTTTGGGGGAATACCATTACAGAAGCCTTGCAGAGTGCAATTGATGAGCAAGGCGACAGCGTATTAGTCAATTTAGCTTCAGATGAGTATTTCAATGCAGTAAAAACAAAAAATCTACAAGCTACAATCATTAAGCCAATCTTCTTAGATGAGAAAAACGGTAAATATAAGCAAATCAGTTTCTATGCTAAAAAAGCACGAGGAATGATGGTTCGTTTTATGCTTATTGAACAACCGACTTCTGTGGAGCAGCTAAAAGCCTTTAATTATGCCGGTTATTGGTTTGATGAAGAGGCTTCAACCGAAACAGAATTTGTGTTTAAACGTGAGGAACAATAATGAAATTTTCATTATTTAAAATTGCATTTCTTTCGCTGTTTTTAACCGCTTGTCAGCTGGCAGAACCGCAATTTTCTGTGCCGAAATCCATTAAATTTCAGGGTAAAACATTTGAAAAGGTTACTCATAACCAAATTGATGAAATGCAACAGTTGCTCTATTTACCTGATGATGAAGCAAAAGATCCTAACCATTGGAATAAAGGTATTTTGCTTTTCTTAGACAAAAATAGCAAAAATATAACTTTAGAAGATCGTGTTGCATTACGCCAAAACAGCTTTAATAAGCAAAAAGAAACAAAAGCGAAGGTAGAAATTGTTGGGCAAGAGCTTAAAAGTGAAGTGTTATACCCACCAACAGAACGTTTTAATGATGTTTTATTGGAAGTTTCAAGGGGGAGAACTTTACAATGTGGCTATGGGCAAATGCAATATTCAGACAAGCGGTTAATTTCTGCAAAAGAAAAGCAAAATTTGACCGCTTATCAACCTGAGCTTGCTCGATTAGCGTTAGTGTTTAGTCAGCTGGCGTGGCAAATTTCGTGTGAATAGTCGGCTTTTTTAGTTGCTTTTCTTTTAAAGTTTAGTAATTTCAAGTAGAATTGGTCGATTACATTTTTTATTAAATTTATAACAAAACAGGACATTTATTGCCCGATGAATATGAAGAACATTCGTAACTTTTCAATTATCGCTCACATTGACCACGGTAAATCGACATTATCAGACCGTTTAATTCAAACTTGTGGCGGTTTATCTGATCGTGAGATGGAAGCTCAAGTGTTAGACTCAATGGATCTTGAGCGTGAACGTGGTATTACCATTAAAGCACAAAGTGTAACATTAAATTATAAAGCGAAAGATGGCGAAACCTATCAATTAAACTTCATTGATACGCCGGGGCACGTGGACTTCTCGTATGAAGTTTCTCGCTCATTAGCTGCTTGTGAAGGCGCTTTATTAGTGGTGGATGCAGGGCAAGGCGTTGAAGCACAAACCCTAGCAAACTGCTATACCGCCATTGAAATGGATTTAGAAGTTGTGCCGATTTTAAATAAAATCGACTTACCGGCGGCAGATCCTGAACGTGTTGCGGAAGAAATTGAAGATATTGTTGGTATTGATGCGATGGAGGCAGTACGTTGCTCCGCGAAAACCGGTGTGGGTATCGAAGATGTATTAGAAGAAATCGTACATAAAATTCCGGCACCAGAGGGCGATCCTGAAGCACCATTACAAGCACTTATTATTGACTCTTGGTTCGATAACTATTTAGGGGTTGTTTCTCTTGTTCGTGTGAAAAATGGCTCGATCAAGAAAGGCGATAAAATCAAAGTGATGAGTACAGGGCAGTCTTATAATGTCGATCGCTTAGGGATTTTTACGCCAAAACAAGTGGATACTACAGAGCTTAAAACGGGCGAAGTAGGTTGGGTTGTTTGTGCGATTAAAGATATTTTAGGTGCGCCGGTTGGCGATACTTTAACGCATCACCATAACAGTGCAACCGAAGTATTACCAGGCTTTAAAAAGGTAAAACCGCAGGTTTATGCAGGCTTATTCCCAATTAGTTCAGATGATTATGAAGCATTCCGTGATGCGTTAGGCAAATTAAGTTTAAATGATGCTTCTTTATTCTATGAACCGGAAAACTCAACCGCATTAGGCTTTGGCTTCCGCTGTGGTTTCTTAGGCTTATTGCATATGGAGATCATTCAAGAGCGTTTAGAGCGTGAATATGATCTTGATTTAATTACCACTGCGCCAACGGTAGTTTATGAAGTTGTACAAACCAATGGCGAAATCATTTATGTTGATAGCCCGGCAAAATTGCCGCCGATTAGCAACATTAGTGAAATCCGTGAGCCTATCGCTGAATGTAATATGCTTGTACCACAAGAATACTTGGGTAACGTGATTATGTTATGCGTGGAAAAACGTGGTGTGCAAACAAATATGGTGTATCACGGTAATCAAATTGCTTTAACCTATGAAATCCCAATGGGTGAAGTGGTGCTAGACTTCTTTGACCGTTTAAAATCAACATCACGTGGTTATGCGTCATTAGACTATGGCTTTAAACGCTTCCAAACAGCGGATATGGTTCGTGTTGATATTATGATTAACGGTGATCGTGTTGATGCGTTAGCGCTTATTGTTCATAAAGATAACGCACAATATCGTGGTCGTGAATTAGTGGAAAAAATGAAAGATTTAATTCCACGCCAACAGTTCGATATTGCAATCCAAGCGGCAATTGGTAACCACATTATTGCACGTTCAACGGTAAAACAATTGCGTAAAAACGTATTGGCAAAATGTTACGGTGGGGACGTAAGCCGTAAGAAAAAACTTCTCCAAAAACAAAAAGAAGGTAAAAAACGAATGAAATCGTTAGGTAATGTGGAAGTGCCACAAGAAGCATTCTTAGCGATTTTACACGTGGGTAAAGATTAATTCTTAATAAACTTGGACACCATTTTGGTGTCCATAAAATACCCTTTAATTTATTCTTAAGGATATATGAATGAGTAATCTATTAACCATTGGTTTTATTGCAGTATTATATGGTGTTTGGAAAGTGTTGGATTCAATGCAGCTGCCAAACACAATTTCAATTTTATTGGTCGCATTAACATTGATTTGCGGTGGTTTCTGGCTTTATAACAAATTTAATAAAGAAAAAGTAGGCGCAGTTAGTGAATTCTTTGGCTCTTTATTTGGCGTATTAGCATTAGTTACCATTTTGCGTTCCTTTATTTTTGAGCCATTCCAAATCCCGAGCGGTTCAATGGAGCCTACACTACGTGTTGGTGATTTTCTTGTGGTAAACAAATTTAGCTACGGGATTAAAGATCCGATTTTACAAAATACCCTAATCGAAACAGGTAAACCGGAAAACGGCGATATTATTGTGTTTAAGGCACCTAAGCAGCCTAGCGTTGATTATATTAAGCGTGTCATTGGTGTTGGGGGCGATAAAGTGAAATATGATTCGGCAACGCAATCATTAACAGTTACCCATCCTAATGGTTCGGTTAAGGTTTTCCAATATGAAAATGCGAAACCAAATGCAGACTTCTTCTATAATGGCGAAATGCAAATTGAGAAAACTGAGATAGGCGATATTACCCATCAGATCTTAAATAACCCTATGCCGCTTAATTATGAGCCTTATTTATATAAACAAGAAGGTCAAGCGGTTGGCGAATGGATTGTGCCGGAAGGTCATTATTTTGTGATGGGCGATAACCGAGATAATAGTGAAGATAGCCGTTTTTGGGGATTTGTCCCTGAAAAAAATGTGGTTGGAAAAGCGACCTTTATTTGGTTAAGTATCAATAGAAAAGCGGATGAAGGCGCAATCCAAGCCTTATTTAGCAAAGGGCTTCGCTTTGATAGAATGTTCACATCAATAAAATAACAAGGAAGCGGTCAGGTTTTGTAAAAGTTTTGCAAAATTCGACCGCTTAAATATGAGTATTATGCAATTAGAACGTTTACAAAAAAAGTTGGGTTATCAATTTGAAACCCTTGATTACCTCACTCAAGCTTTAACGCACCGTAGTGCGGCATCAAAAAATAATGAACGCTTAGAATTTCTAGGCGATTCCATTCTCAATTTTACCATTGGCAAAGCCCTTTACGATAAATTCCCTAAAGCAAACGAAGGCGAGCTAAGCCGTATGCGGGCAGCGCTTGTGCGTGAACAAACCTTAGCGGTCATTGCTCGTCAATTTGAATTAGGCGAGTATTTAAAATTGGGCGCAGGCGAATTAAAAAGTGGAGGTTTTCGCCGAGAGTCGATTTTATCTGATTGTGTTGAAGCAATTATTGCCGCTATCTATTTAGATAAAGGTATGGAACCGGCTATGGAGCGTATTTATGCGTGGTATGAAACCTTTTTAGCTGAAATCACACCAGGTGAAGCACAAAAAGATCCTAAAACACGCCTACAAGAATTTCTCCAAGGTCGCAAATTACCACTGCCTGAATATGAAGTGATTGATATTAAAGGCGAGGCGCACAATCAAACCTTTAAGGTAACTTGTAAAGTACAGGGGATTGATGAAATTTTTACAGGGCAAGGGACAAGTCGCCGCAAAGCAGAGCAAAATGTCGCAGAAAAAGTGCTGACACAAATTATGAAAAAATAGATATCGCCTTTTCATAAGGGGATAAAAAGGAAAAATAAATGACAGATTCAAAAACATATTGTGGCTTTATTGCCATTGTTGGTCGCCCAAATGTTGGGAAATCAACGCTTTTAAATAAAATCTTAGGACAGAAAATCTCAATTACTTCTCGCAAAGCACAGACAACTCGCCACCGTATTGTAGGTATTCATACAGAAGGGGCATATCAAGCCATCTATGTTGATACACCGGGATTACATATTGAAGAGAAGCGCGCTATTAACCGTTTAATGAACCGTGCGGCAAGTTCGGCAATAGGCGATGTTGATTTGATTATCTTTGTGGTGGAAGGAACCAAATGGACCGAAGATGATGAGATGGTCTTAAATAAACTTCGTGCAGCGAAGGCGCCGGTCGTATTAGCGATCAACAAAGTTGATAACATCAAAGAAAAAGATGAGCTTTTACCGCATATTACCGAATTATCACAAAAATTCGATTTTGCAGAAATTTTACCGATTTCAGCACAACGAGGCAAAAACGTTCACATTCTACAAAAATTTGTGCGTGATTCGTTACGTGAAGGTGTTCATCACTTTCCTGAAGAGTATGTTACCGATCGTAGCCAACGTTTTATGGCTTCAGAAATTATTCGTGAAAAACTGATGCGTTTTACCGGCGATGAATTGCCATATTCTGTAACGGTTGAGATTGAACAATTTAAGATGAATGAACGTGGTGTGTATGAAATTAACGGTCTAATCTTAGTTGAACGTGAAGGGCAGAAAAAAATGGTTATTGGCGCTAAAGGGCAAAAAATTAAAACCATTGGAATGGAAGCCCGTGCAGATATGGAGCGTTTATTTGATAATAAAGTTCATTTAGAGCTTTGGGTAAAAGTGAAAGCCGGCTGGGCAGATGATGAACGTGCATTACGTAGCTTAGGGTATATTGACGAGTAATATGCAAGACCAACAATGGCAACGAGGATTTGTGTTACACAAACGTGAATATAGCGAAACGAGTTTATTGGTTGATCTTTTCACCGAAAACTATGGGCGTATCACGTTACTTGCCAAAGGTGCAAGAAGACCTCGTTCGCCATTAAAAGCCCTTCTTCAACCATTTACGCCTTTGTTGCTCCGTTGGAGTGGTAAGGGCGATCTCAAAGTTTTAACTAAAGTTGAAGCTGCCGCCCTTACCTTGCCAATGAATACGAAAGCACTTTATAGCGGCTTTTATATCAATGAAGTTTTGGTAAGAGTATTAGAAAATCAGACCGCTTACCAAGAGCTATTTCATCATTATTTACAATGCGTCACGCACTTAGCCCTACGAAGCGAAGAATTAGAACCCATTTTACGTACCTTTGAATTTCATGTGTTAAAAGCATTGGGCTATGGCGTGGATTTTACGCATTGTATGGCAACAGGATTGGATGTTGAGCCGGAAATGACCTATCAATTTCGAGAAAATGAGGGATTTATTGCCTCATTGCTGCAAAACAATCTCAGTTTTTTAGGCAAAGACCTCCTTGCATTTGCTGCATTGGATTTTTCAGAAAAATCGGTGCAACAAGCCGCAAAACGTTTTACTCGCATTGCGTTAAAACCTTATCTCGGCTCGCAACCACTCAAAAGCCGAGAATTATTCCAATCTATTTTACCTCATCGATTAAAAGGGGCTTAAGGCTTCTTAGAACATGATAAACCCTATACGAGCCGTATAGGGTTATTTAATCTGAGCTGCTCTGCGGCTCTTCTATTACAGCCCCAGCGGGGCTGGGCTTAACGAACCTAGCACGGCTCGTGCTAGGTTATTTCCCCAAAATAGAGTTTGTTAGCAATCTGAGGATTTTAATGCTCCTTTTGTTATTTCTTTTTTTCCGTGAAATTAAAATACTTTAATTGCGATCTATTTTCATTTATAATTTCTGCAAATGTTATTGAGAATTTTTCTTAACAAGCAAAATTTTAATTTCAAAATAGGGTCTTTTATGAAATTCAAACACAGTGTCATTTATACGGCGTTATTTATTCTTCCAACCATTGCACAGGCTGAAACAGCTAATGAGGCTGCACTTGAACAGGTTGATGTTGTTTCACAATTTGAAAAAGCAAAAGCAGCAGGCGATAAACAGAAAGAAATCGTTAATTTAAGTTTATTGGGACGCCAAACTGCATTTACTTCGCCTATTGCGGTGGTTAACTATGATGAAAAAGCATTTGAAGATAAATCACCTCGTAACATTGTTGATGTGATTGCGAAAACAGATGCTTCTGTGATGAATTTTGGTGGCGAAACGAATACCCTTTCAGGCGTTTATGTTCGCAATTTACAGCTTGATATGCGTCAAGTGAGTGTAAACGGTTTAGCAGGGCTATATTCTACCTATAACTCTCCAACAGCAGGTGTTGCTTCTGCTCAAATCATTAAAGGCGCATCTACGGCAACAACAGGTATGGATCCAGAAGGTTCAGCCGGTGCGGCAATGAACATTGAAACCAAACGTGCCACCGATGAAGATATTAACAAAATTGGTTTTGGTTGGTTTAGTAATAACCGCTTGCAAGAGACTTTTGATTTTGGTCGCCGTTTTGGGGCAAATAAAGAGTGGGGGATCCGCATTAACGGGAAATACCGTGATGGCGATACTGCTCGTGAGAACTATGATGAATTAGCTAAAGAAATTGCAATTGGTGCAGATTATCGAGGTGAGAAATTACGTGTCGGCGTAGATTATATGCATAATAAGCGTGATACAAATGGCGGTCGTGCAAGACTTCAAGATATGCAAAATCTGACTTACACCGTGCCTTCCGCACCAAATGGCAAAACCAACCTTAACCCGGCTTGGATTGGGCAGCGTACAGAAGATGAAACCATTATGGGGACATTCGAGTATGATTTACCTTATGGCATGATGCTTTCAGGGGGGATTGGTCATATGGAGTCGAAATACTCTGGTGCATTTGGGCAAATTACCTCAATTAAACAAAATGGCGACTTTAACGTTTCAGGTATTCGTGGCATTGATTTCCGCTCAAGAACCACAAGCGGTAATTTAAAATTAGAAGGCGAGTTAGAAACTGGTGCAGTGAAACATAACTGGAATGTGGCGTATGATGAAGTGCAACGTCAGCGTGATCACGACCAAAGTGCGAAAACTAATGGCTCTATTAAAGGCGGCTCAATTTACAGCCCTTCATTTACAGAATTGAAAAATTTTAATTTAACGCCAACAGAACAAGGTACAGATACAAAATTAACCGCAAGAAGTTTTGCTTTATCAGATACGCTTGGCTTTATTGAAAACTCGCTTCGATTAACGTTAGGTGGACGTTTCCAATGGATTAAACAGTACGATAAAAGTGAGAACACAACGCTAAAAGCGGATCGTTTTAGCCCAATGGTTACGCTAGCTTATGTGCCAAACCCAAACCTTGTTGTATATGGTAACTATTTAGAAGATTTGGAACCGGGTAATGCCGATCCGGATACAGGCGAGATGAATAGCCCGCGTGTGAGCAAACAAATTGAAGTCGGTGTTCGTAAAAACTGGCAAGATTGGCTAACTTCTACATTAAGCGTTTATCAAATTTCACGCCCGGGGATTATTCGTGGTGCGAAAGGAAGTACATTAGCAGATCAGGCAGGTAAGGAACACGGGAAAGAACGTAACCGTGGCGTAGAACTTAATGTGTATGCAAGTTTATTGGATAATACCTTACGCCCAGCGTTAGGTTTAACTTACAACCAAGCGAAAGTTTTTGATTTCCCAACTTATAAAGATGTGATTGTTGATGGCGTTCAAGTAACAAGCCCTCGTTGGATTGCTAAAGCTGGGGTAGAGTGGGATACGCCATTTATCCAAAATTTAACATTAAATGCAGCGTTACAGTATTATGGCAAATCGTATCAAGATACGGCGGCAAATTATAAATTGCCTTCATATACTACGGTTGATCTTGGTGCCAAATATGTTGTACGAGTGGCAGAAAAACAACATTTAACGCTACGTGCGGGCGTAGATAACCTCTTCAATAAACATTATTGGCAGGTACAACGTGGTCTATATGACCGTAGTTTTGCCGTGTTAGGTATGCCACGTACTTATTGGGCGAATATGGAGTACTCATTCTAGTTTAAGCGCCTAAAACACTATTTTATTTACAAGCGGTTGAATTTTTCTTAATCTTTGCATTTACAAAAATTTTGAGAAATTTAACCGCTTTATTTTCTAGGAAAAAAAAGATGATTTCACGACAATCTTATCGCCGGCTTTCTTTATTAAGAGTGCTGGCGTTTTCACTTTCAGCTTTTATTTTTAATACAACAGAATTTGTGCCTGTAGCATTACTCTCAGATATAGCAGCGAGTTTCCAAATGGAAACCGCAACCACGGGGTTGATGATTACAGTGTATGCGTGGGTAGTATTTTTGTTTTCTCTGCCATTGATGTTGCTTACCGCTAAAATGGAGCGTAAAAGTTTACTGATTAAGCTCTTTATTTTGTTTATAGCGAGTCATATTTTGTCGGTATTTGCTTGGAATTTCTGGGTTCTCTTGATTTCTCGTATTGGTATTGCTTTTGCTCATGCGGTATTTTGGTCAATTACTGCATCGTTAGTTATTCGTGTTGCGCCTAAAGATAAAAAACAGCAAGCCTTAGGTTTATTAGCGTTGGGTAGCTCTCTAGCCATGATTTTAGGTCTGCCTTTAGGCAGAATGATTGGGCAGATGTTAGATTGGCGTTCGACCTTTGCGGTAATAGGTGTTATTGCCTTTATTGTGATGTTAGTGATGTGGAAATTATTGCCTCATCTACCAAGCCAAAATGCAGGATCGCTATCAAGCTTACCGATTTTATTTAAACGACCAATGCTTGTCGGAATTTACCTTTTGGTTGCAGTAATTATTTCGGGACATTTCACAGGGTATAGTTATATTGAACCTTTTGTGATGAACATTAGCCGAATCTCGCCTGAGATGGCGACAGTTGTGTTATTAGTTTTTGGGCTGGCAGGTATTTTGGCTAGCATGTTGTTTGGTCGTTTATATGCAAAATCGCCTCGCATATTTATCAGTAGCGCAATTTTGTTGATTAGCTTTATGCAACTACTATTATTGCCACTCGGACATTATGAGTGGGTTCTTTTCCCTCTAGTTTTCATTTGGGGTGTGGGCATTACTGCCGTGAGTATTGCACTACAAATGAAAGTGTTGCAATTAGCACCAGATGCAACAGATGTAGCCACCGCCATTTATTCAGGGATTTATAATATCGGTATTGGTTCCGGTGCGTTAATTGGAAGTGTTGTCATGAATAAAATTGGCTTAGCCGAGATTGGCTTTGTTGGTGGTGGATTAGCGTTGATTGGACTGTTATGGTTTAGACATATTTCATTGAAATTTGAACAGAAGTAAAAAATAAGGCATCTTTCTCGATGCCTTATTGTTACTGTTTCATAAACTGATTACTTTGTTTAAGCATTTGGAAGAACAGTGCAAGCGGTGGTTTTTCGCTTTTTATTTGCAATCCTTCCGCATTAAAGCTTTCAAGATGACCTTTTTTATCAATATGGAATTGTTCTCCATCCGGCATAATGGCGATGTTCCAATAATGATTAGATGCCAGTAACCATAATCGATTATTTTTCTTCGTAAGATCAATTCCTTGAGCATAATCACTAGCAGGGTTTAGCACGCCAAAGAATTGGCTAAAGATCGTTGGCATAATATCTAAATGGCTGGATAATTGCGTATAGTATTGGCTATCGCCTTGCCAATAAAACATCATTGGGACGTGAATACGAGTTTTATCAAAACTATTTTTTGTACTATTTTGCTCAGCAATATCTGCTGTAATAATCACTAATGTTTTCGTTAGTAAATTTTGGCTTTGTAGCGTTTCCCATATTTTAGTTAATTGCATATCAATCTCTTTCACTTCCGTTAGAGAATGTGTTTGTAAATTGAGATCAAGATAACTAAAGAATGAGCTATGTTGTTTTTCAATCCATTTTTGCCACGCCGAAACTGCTTCTTGGTTTCCCTTGGTTTGAGGTAGTGGCATTTGTGCAAATAATGCTCGGCGGAATAAAGGATCGCTAAATCCGTCATGCGAGAATAAGCCAAATTGATATTGGTATTTTTTAAATGCGGTAATCAGTGGTGAAGCTGCTTTTTCGCTTAAGACGGCATCAATATATCGACCACTCAAACCATAGAAAATACCAAGCGTACTTGCCATTTTACTATCAGCACTGGCGTAATGTTGCATAAAGCGGTGCGAATGTTTTGTAATATCAAAGAGCTGTGGCATTGCTTCTGCGGTAATGACTTGATTATTTAAACCAGAAATATTAATCAACAAGACATTCACTTCCGGTGATTTTGTCATTTGTAGGGCATTTTTCGGATAATCGAGATAAAAGGTATCTAAACGCCCGGTTTCCTCAATTTTTTGTTCTATTTTTCCGATATCAACCAAGCCATGTTTTTCTAAGAAGCTACGAGCTGTCATCGGATAAGAAAGTGGGTAGTTAGCTTTTTGAGAGGTAATCGGGCGGTTAATACTCATATCTGCCCAAGCATAAATCAGATGCGTTGCGGTAAAGCAACAGATGAAAAATAACGCGACATATTTCCCCCAAGTTTGGCGGTTAAAGCTACGAAGCTTTTGCCAACACCAGCGAGAATAAAGCATTTCAACCAATAAAATCAATGGCATAGGTACAAATAGCAATTGCCATTGGCGAGAAAGCTCGCCATCATCCGGATTAACCAGCAAATCCCAAACTAAAGGCGAGAGGTGGAGATAAAACTGTTTAAAAACTTCGGTATCAACTAACAGTAGTGTTTGTCCAATGGTGGCAAAAATCACGGAGAAGCCACGAAAACCACGCTCATTTTTGATTAAGAAGCTCAGGGGGAACAAACAGAGTAAATAGAATGCAAAAACAACGAAGCTGAAGTGCCCAAATAAACTGATAAAAAAGTAAAGTTTACCTGTAAGTGTGTTGGGCCAGTCTGCGTTAAAAGCATAACGAGAGGCAATCAAAATAGATACGACAATGTTAAATAAGGCAAACCAATGCCCCCATGCAATACGTTGAGAGGTTTCTTCTCGGTATTGTCGGGTATTGGTTGGGAATAATTGTCGTAAATAGCTCAGCATAGATTAGTTCGCAGATTTTAATGCATTTTTTAATGTGGCAGCAAAAGCCTCGGCTAAACGTTCACGTTGAGCTTGATCTTTAGCGCTATTGTGTAAAATGTTGGTAACCATATTACCCAATGCCATTAAAGAAAGATCAGCCGGTGCTTTATGCTTTTCTAATACGATAAAAAGATCTTTAAGAAGTTCGTCTAATTGTTCGCTTTTATATTTAGATTGAATTGCCATATGATTGTTTTAACAAAAGAAAATTTGCCAAATAGTAGCATATTTTTACCCGATAGAGAGCAACAAGCGGTTTAAAAACGAAAAATTTTTGCGGAAATAAGTAAAACGAGTACAAAAATAAATTGTCATTTGATTTTGTTCTCGCTTTTTCTTCTAAAAATGCATAAAATGAACAGTCGTTCAGTTTGTCAGAATGGGGGGATTCATGCAGAATATATCATCCGCTAAAGATGATATGAATCGTCAAATTCTTTCCGCAACAGAAAGTTTGATTGCCGAAATCGGCATACAGAATTTATCTATGCGCTGAATTTACAATCCAAGTGCAACAAAAAAAGAAGTACTCATCAACTAGAATATAATTTTGTTTCCACACAAAAACCACTTCCAAATGATGAGTACTTCCTACCGACATCTTACAATAAACGAGCGAGAAAAGATAATGATTTTACTCGCACAGGGCAAAAAACAAGCAGAAATTGCCAAAGCACTGGGACGTAGCTCCAGCACCATTTCTCGCGAGCTGAAACGACACGCTCTAGAAAGCTACAGTGCAACGAACGCACAAAACAGCTATTTGAAGCATCGTCAAAATAGCAAAGCACAGCGCAAATTAGAGCAGCCTGAATATTTCAATTTGGTGCAAGAAAAGTTTCTGACAGAAAACTGGTCGCCCGAACAAATCAGCGCACGATTAAAATTGGAAAAATCTGAATTATCCATTAGTTATTCAACCATTTATCGTGGTATTTATTCAGGGTTGTTTGATATAGGCGAACGCAAAGCCAGTCGCAAACTGCGCCACAAAGGCAAAACACGGCATACAAAAAATCATCATGAAAAACGTGGCAAAATTCAGATATCCAACCATTTGAACGACCGTCCCATTTCGGCGCAAAATCGCAGTCGCTTTGGACATTGGGAAGCCGATACCGTACTGGGTAAAGCGGGTGGAGCTTGTTTGCTGACGCTGACGGAACGCAAAAGTCGTTTTGAGTTGGTGAAGAAAATTCCTGCCAAAAAAGCCGAAGCAGTCCAAAAAGCCATGATTGAATTGCTGGATTCACATATATTGCGGTCAATTACGCCAGACCGTGGTAAAGAATTTGCCCAACATCGTTTGGTAACAGAAGCACTGGGTGTAGAATTTTACTTCCCCGAGCCGCATCAACCGTGGACACGGGGAACGAATGAAAATACAAATGGGTTACTTCGTGAATACTTTCCGAAGCACCAAGACATCAATCAGTGGAGCGAAGTTGATATTCAACAGGTGATCAATAAACTGAATTTACGACCACGTAAATGTTTAGGTTGGAAAACACCTTATGAAGTTTACTTCAAAAAATCGTTGCACTTGGTTTGACAATTCAAGGAATAAATTTGTCCGAAAAGGGCAACAAGCAGGCGTTATCGCAAAACTGCCGGCTGAGTTACTTCATATTTTGGGCATAGGAACCGTAATTGAATTATGTCATTTACAGCAGGTGCTTAAAAAAGAATATTCCAAAGAGACTATTGAGGAAATGTTATTGCGTTCTTGGAAAGCCATTTCAGCAAATCAAGAGTAATTATTTATACGATCTAATGATGGAGAAAATATGACAACAGAAAATCAAAAGCCTTCTCGTGGGAGAAAGTTTTTAATTGTACTTACGTTGATTATTGTTCTTGCCGTATTTTTAGGTACAGCAGGATTACAAAAGTTTATTGAAGGGAAAAAAGCCGAAGCAGCAGCGAATATGCCGGAAACGGTTAGCCAAGTAACAGCAATGCAAGTGCAACCGCAAAGCTGGACACCGACGCTTTCTGCGGTAGGTTATGTTCGCCCGAATCAAGGTGCAATGCTGAGTGCTGAAGCATCAGGTACAGTAAGCCGAGTATTAGTGCGTTCAGGGCAACGTGTGAATAAAGGCGATTTATTAGTTGAATTTGATAGTGCAGTTGAAGTGGCTAACTTAAAAGCTTCTGAGGCACAATTACCTGCGGCAAAAGCAGCTTATGATCGTTATCGCAACCTTGTGGCATCAAATAGTGCTTCACAAGCAGAGTTAGATAATGCCAAAGCAACCTATAACCAATTAGTAGCAAATATCGAGTCGCTCCGTTCAACCATTGGTCGCCGTAAGGTTTATGCACCATTTAGTGGTATTGCCGGTATTGTGAATGTGAATGTTGGTCAATATATCTCAACAGGGACAGAGATTGTTCGAGTTGAAGACCAAAGCTCAATGAAAATCCGTTTCACATTACCTCAAACCGATATTGAGAAAATCAATGTAGGGCAACGTGTAACCGTTGAAATTGATGCTTTACCGGGGCAAACTTTCTCTGCTCGTATTGCGGCAATTGACCCCGCAGTAGATCGTTTAACCGGTTTAATCAATCTTGAAGCTGTTATAGAAGATAGTCAGAATAAATTGCTTTCAGGTATGTTTGCTCGTTTAAGTGTTGAATTACCTACAGAGGAAAGTCAAGTTGTGGTACCACAAATTGTCGTAACCTATACCATGTATGGTGAAACCGTTTATGTATTACAACCGCTTTCTGATGAAGATAAAGCTCTCGTGAATAAAATGGCGGAGCAAAACCCTGCTTTAAAAGATACGGCTAAAGTGTATCGTGCAAAACAAGTTGAAGTAAAAACAGCTGACCGAAATGGTGTTTATGCTCAATTAGTTAAAGGTGTTAAAGTCGGCGATTTAGTTGTAACCGGTGGATTCCAACGTTTAAGTAATAATGCTTTAGTGATTGTTTCTGAACAAGAAGCGGTAGGCTTAACCCAACCGGCTAAAGAGAGCAAATTATAATAGAGGGTATCAATGAAATTTACTGATATTTTTATTAAACGCCCTGTATTAGCCGTCTGTATTAGTTTGTTGATCACGATTTTAGGTCTGCAATCTATTAGTAAGCTACAAGTGCGTGAATATCCTGAAATGACGGTTTCAGTTGTAACCGTCAGCGTAAATTATTCGGGTGCAGATGCAAGTTTAATGCAGGCATTGGTGACTTCTCAGATTGAGGAAGCCGTAGCGCAAGCGGACAACATTGACTATGTAACGTCGTCAAGTAAGCCAAGTACTTCAACAGTTACGGTCAAGATGAAATTGAATACTAACCCACAAATGGCGTTAGCGGATATTTCAGCAAAAGTGAATGCAATCCGCTCTAACTTACCGAGTGGGATTGACGATCCGTCCATTAGCGTTTCGTCTGGTTCGAATGATGCGTTGATGTATATTCGTTTCGTATCAAATGAGTTAAGCACACCGCAAATTACCGATTACATTAACCGTGTAGTAAAACCGCAATTCTTTACGGTAAACGGTGTATCAAGTGTTGATATTTTTGGTGCGGCAAACTTTGGTCTGCGTATTTGGTTAGATCCTGACAAAATGGCAGGAAATAACTTATCCGGCGCACAGGTATTATCGGCACTTTCGTCAAATAACTTAAATACCGCGGCAGGTAATGCGAACGGCTACTATACTGTTTACAAAAATAAGGTGGAGTCAAGCACGCCTTCGGTTGAAGAGCTTGAAAACGTAACGATTTCAACGACTTCTGATGGACGTATCATCAAATTAAAAGATGTGGCAACCGTTGAATTAGATAAATATCAAGATGCTTCACGTACCGTAGCAGATGGTAAAGAAGCGGTTGTATTAGCAGTTTCTGCTGCAACTACGGCAAACTCATTAACCGTTGCTAAAAATATCTATCCAGTTTTTGAGTTGATCCAAAAGAATTTGCCTGACTCTGTTAGTGGGCAAATTATGTACGATAAAACCATTTCAATTAATAGCTCTATCAATGAGGTAATTAAAACCATCTTTGAAGCAACGGTTATCGTTTTAGTGGTTATCGTTCTGTTCTTAGGTTCGTTACGTGCTATGGTGGTGCCGATTATTACGATTCCTATTTCGTTAATCGGTGCACTGTTCTTATTACAAATGATGGGCTTCTCCATTAACCTCTTAACCTTACTGGCGTTAGTATTGGCTATCGGGCTTGTGGTGGATGATGCGATCGTTGTATTAGAAAACGTAGAACGTCACGTAAAAGAAGGTAAATCACCATTTGATGCAGCGATTATCGGTACACGTGAAATTGCTGTACCGGTTATTTCAATGACTGTTGCACTCGGTGCAGTATATTCCCCAATGGCATTGATGGAAGGGGTAACAGGTTCTTTATTTAAAGAGTTCGCCTTGACACTTGCCGGCGCAGTATTTATTTCAGGTATTGCGGCATTAACGCTTTCGCCGATGATGTCTAGCCGAGTATTAAAAGAGCATAATCATGATGAAGAAAGCCGTTTTGCTCGCTGTATCAATGGTATGCTGGATAAAATGACTTCTTGCTATACCAATATGCTACGAGGTGTGATGTCGGTACGCTGGTTTATGCTGATTTTTGCAGTGGGCGTATTTGCAACCTTACCTATTTTATTAAACTCACTTTCAAGCGAAGTTGCTCCAACGGAAGATCGTGGCTTCGTGGTGGGGATTGGCAGTGGTCCGGCAAATACAAACTTAGATTACACACAAGCTGCAACGGCAAAATTTAACGAAGAAGTAGGTAAGATTCCAGAAGTGGCTGCAATGATGACCATTTCGGGCTTTAATGGCACAAACAGTGCTTTATCGATTATCTCGTTAAAAGACTGGAGTGAGCGTACTCGTGAAAGAGCCGCTATTTCTGCTGATGTTGCAGCCATTGCGAAGAAAGTCGTGCCAATGGATATCAACGCAATCGCATTCCCTGAAATTTCAACAGGGGAAAGTGGTTTACCTTTCTCGTTAGTTATTACAACATCAGATAATTACGCAAAATTAGCCGATGTTGCCGGCGATTTCTTGAAAAAAGCGCAAGCATCAGGTCAATTCTTCTTTGCAAGTTTAGACCTAAAATTTAATACGGTTACAATGAAATGGAAATTTGACCGTGAAAAAATGGGAACCTATGGCGTAACCATGCAACAAGTGAGTAATACACTTGGGGCTTATTTGTCAGGTGCAATTATTACCCGTGTGGATATTGACTCTCGTGCTTATCCGATTGTGTCGCAAGCAGTGCGTAATGATCGATTAAATCCGGATGATTTAACCAAATTCTACGTAACTACAGCAACAGGCGAATCGATCCCGTTGAGTTCGTTTGTAACGTTAGAGTTATCAACAGAGCCGGCTTCACTTGAACGTATGAGCCAATTAAATGCGGCAACGATTACTGGGGTTGTATCAGGATCTATTGGTGATGCAGTAAACTGGGCGAAAGCAGAATTAGATAAATCATTACCTCAAGGTTATCAATATGATTTCCGTTCAGAATCACGTCAATACGTACAAGAAGGGAATGCGATGGTCATGACCTTTGCTTTAGCGGTAATCATTATCTACCTTGTATTAGCAATTCAGTTTGAATCTTGGCGTGATCCGATGGTAATTCTCGTTTCTGTACCATTAGCCGTAAGTGGGGCATTATTAACGATGAACGTACTTGGATTGATGAAAAACCCAGGGGCAACGCTCAATATCTACTCTCAAGTAGGTTTGGTGACATTGGTTGGTTTAATCACGAAACACGGTATTTTGATGTGTGAAGTGGCTAAAGAAGAACAGTTAAATCACGGGCTTTCTCGCTTCGAGGCGATTGTACATGCTGCAACGATTCGTTTACGTCCAATTATGATGACAACAGCCGCAATGATTGCAGGTCTTGTTCCATTACTGTTTGCTTCAGGTCCGGGCGCAATCGCACGCTTTAGTATGGGTATGGTTATTATTGCTGGGCTTGGTATTGGGACTATGTTTACCTTATTCGTATTACCGGTTATCTATACTTTCTTAGGTCAAGAACACAAACCACTCCGTGAGTTTGATGAAGACAAATTTGAAAGAGAGAAGATCAGTAAGTTGGTTGAAAATATCGACTAAGCGACTAACTTTTAAATAGCATGCTCAAGCGGTAGTTTTTTTCAATGATTTTGCAAAAAATCAAAGAAAAACTACCGCTTGTTTTATATGATCTGAAACAGGGACAATAAATAAAAAGGAGAATGTATGCCGACTTTAAAAGCAATTCAACAGCGTTTAACGCAATTAGCGGAACAACAAAATCCTATTGTTCAATCCGTGATTTCACAATTAACACAACAGCAATTTCATGCCCGTTTAGAGGCGAATTTTGTGGCTTCATTGTGCCGGCAATTTAATAAAACCGCAGTGGAATTAGCATTGGCTTGTTTACCCATAGCGGCTTGTTATGCCAAAACGCCTGTTTCTCATTTTTATGTAGGTGCTATTGTTATTGGACAATCAGGGGATTTCTATTTTGGTGCTAACCAAGAATTTGAAGGCGAAAGCATGGCTCAAACCATTCATGCGGAGCAAAGTGCGATTTCCCATGCATGGTTGGCTGGTGAAACGGCTCTTTCAGATGTTATTGTCAATTATACGCCGTGTGGGCATTGCCGACAGTTTATGAATGAATTGAATACGGCAAATACCTTAAAAATTCATTTACCGCATAGTCAAGAAAATGCATTGCATACTTATTTGCCTGATGCATTTGGTCCGAAAGATTTACACATTGAGAAAGTGCTGTTTGATAAACAATCTCTCGCGTTTGTAATTGAAATGGATAGTTCAATAGATAAAGTGAGCCGAAAAGCGATTGAAGCAGCACAACAATCCTATGCACCTTATAGTGGCTCTTTTAGTGGCGTTGCATTGTTGTTGGCTAACCAGCAAATTGTTTGTGGACGCTATGCTGAAAACGCTGCATTTAACCCGAGTCTTCCTCCATTGCAGTTGGCATTGAATTACCAACGAATGTTAGGTTTAGCAGATGAAAAAGTTTTACGAGCTGTAATGGCGGAAAAGAGCAACACCATTAGCCATAGATCGAGCACAGAAGCTATGGTAAATACGTTATTAAATCTCCCACTAGAATATATTGCGCTGTAAGAAAAAGTCCTCCATTTTGGAGGACTTTTGTCTATTATGCCTTTATCTATTAGCGTTGAATTAAATAACGTAATTTCGTACCGTCTTGCTCTACACTTAATAAGGTATAGCCGTGATTTTTAGTATCTACGGGGATATTATTGATAGATTGAGCACAATCACTTAATAATTCTAAAATCTCGCCTTTTTGCAATTGTGGCATGGTTTCTAACATTACAATGGCAGGGTAAGGGCAAGGTTCGCCTAAGGTATCGAGTGTGTAATCTGGGGTAATCTCTTTTGGATCTTTATCCAATTTTTGTACAACGGTAAAAGCCATAATTAAATTCCTTCTTTGAGTAAAATTAGTTTGAACAGCAAGATGTTGCTGCGACTTTCGCTTTTGCTTTCGCTAGGAAACGTTTTTCCCACCAAACAACCGCGATTAAACATAGGATCAGTAGAGTGTAATTCACTAATAAACCGCCTACATCGCCAAATTCTTTGAGTAAATTAAGTTTTTCGTAATCTAAGGCAAGTGCTGGAGCAAGGTCGTCCCATAAGTAAGCTAATAGGGTGGAACCAATCACATTACCAACGCCAACCCACATAAAATGCACCTGTCCTTCCATTGAGCGATACATCCAGCCTGTTTCACAACCGCCTGCTAAAACAATGCCGAAGCCGAATAATAAGCCACCAATAATTGCATTTGGACCAGCCCACATAATTTTAGGAGCAACGCCAAGTTGGATATAAGAGAATACACCAATAGTGCCAACGATAATCCCGAAGATGATCGCTTTTGCCATATATGCACGACCTGTTACCCATAAGTCACGGAAAGCAGAGGTAAAGCAGATTTGCGCTCGTTCGATTAAAAGACCAAAGGCTAAACCACATAACATTGCAAAGCCAAATTTAACCGAAGACTGCATTACATAAAGCGAGGCAATGAAGTAAGCAAAGAAAATCACCATACCTAAGCGGAAACGGCGAGTGGCTTGTTTAGGATCGGTTTCTTGTAGTTTTGCAGCCCCTTTTTTCAATTCTAATTTCACACGGAACATTGGAAGTAGGGTGAATTTCACCCCGAAATAAGTACCGATTGCCGTTGCAATGGTAAAGAACCATGCGTGAACGGAAAATTGAGGGATACCTGTAAATAGAGAGGCGAGATTACAGCCCATCGCTAAACGAGCGCCAAAACCAGCAAGAATTCCACCGACAACAGCTTGTATAATACGGCGTTTATGCGGTTGATTTCGCCATTTGACATTATTTGCCCATAGTGCTGCAGAAATACAGCCTGCGAACATCCCTAAAATCATCACGCCATCAATACGCGTAAATACCGTACCATTCATACCAATGATTTTGTAGTAGCTCCATTCACTCACATCAATGCCTAAGGCTTGGAGTGCATGACCGCCCCAACGGGTAAATTCGCCGGTCACCGCCCAATAAGTACCAGTAATACCGAAATAGTAAGCCGAAAGTAACCCGGCTGCGATCACCGCTGCCACAGGGTTCCAATATTTGATGAGATAGTTTTGTTTGAATTGTTGCCAAATCTCTAACATAAGTCCTTAAATCCTTAAGAGAAAGTTAATCGATTTGCAAGAAAGGTATAACAATGAAAACGAGAAATGTCGTTGAACAAATTTTATTGATTCATTTCCTATACACAACACTTGCGATATATCAATGAGTGTCTTGATGACTTAAACATTATAGCGTAATTTTAGTTGAGTGGAATAATCAAATATCAGAAATTTGATACTATGCCAAGTGGCTTATTTTTTTATACCTTTCTTATCCATGAATTTTTTTGGTAAAATGCTCACATAACTCTCTTATGAAAGGATATTAAACATGACTCAAGCACTTAGCGTAGTAATTTTAGCCGCAGGTAAAGGCACTCGTATGTATTCGGACTTACCGAAAGTATTGCATCCTGTTGCTGGCAAACCGATGGTTAAACACGTAATTGATACAGCAAAACAATTAAATGCACGTCAAATTAACTTAATTTATGGACACGGTGCAGATTTATTAAAGGAACGTTTAAGTGATGAGCCTGTAAACTGGGTATTCCAAGCAGAGCAATTAGGTACGGGGCACGCAATGCAACAAGCTGCGCCATTTTTTGCCGATGATGAAAATATTGTAATGCTTTATGGCGATGCACCGTTAATTCAAAAAGAAACCTTAGAGAAACTGATTGCAGCTAAACCGGAAAATGGTATAGCGCTATTAACGGTTGAATTAGATAACCCGACAGGTTATGGACGTATTATTCGTGAAAATGGCTCTGTGGTAGCAATTGTTGAACAAAAAGATGCGAATCCGGAACAACTAAAAATTCGTGAAGTAAATACGGGCGTTATGGTTGCAAGCGGTGCAAGTTTTAAAAAATGGCTCGCAAGTTTAAATAACAATAATGCACAAGGCGAATATTACATTACCGATGTAATTGCGATGGCAAATCAAGACGGTTTTACCGTTCAAGCCGTTCAAGCTTCTGAATTTATGGAAGTGGAAGGCGCAAACAATCGTTTACAGTTGGCTGCATTAGAGCGTTTCTATCAAGAAAAACAAGCAGAAAAATTATTGCTTGCCGGTGTAACGATTATTGACCCGAAACGTTTTGATATCCGTGGTAATATCACTCACGGTAAAGATGTTTCAATTGATGTGAATGTGATTTTAGAAGGGAATATTCAATTAGGCAACAACGTGAAAATTGGCGCAGGCTGTGTGTTGAAAAACGTAGTGATCGGCGACAATGTTGAAATCAAGCCTTATTCTGTTTTAGAAGATAGCGTAATTGGCGAAAGTGCAGATGTAGGTCCGTTTGCCCGTTTACGTCCAGGGGTTGAACTTGCTGCCAAAGCTCACGTAGGTAACTTTGTTGAAATTAAAAAATCGACTATTGGCGAAGGCTCGAAAGTGGGGCATTTAACTTATATTGGCGACAGCGAAGTGGGTGCAAACGTGAATATCGGTGCAGGTACGATTACTTGTAACTATGATGGTGCGAATAAATTTAAGACGATCATTGGCGATAATGTGTTTGTCGGTTCTGATAGCCAATTAGTTGCACCTGTAACTATCGCTAATGGTGCAACCATTGGTGCAGGCGCAACCATTACGAAAGATGTGGCAGAAAACGAACTTGTGATTACACGAGTACCACAAAAACATATTCAAGGTTGGAAACGTCCGACCAAACAGAAATAATCCCACAAGCGGTTGTTTTTTAGATATAATTTGCAACGTTTTGAAAACGTTAATGTTAAATGAGGAAAGATTATGGGCTTTTTAGCTGGTAAAAGAATTTTAATTACAGGTTTAGCAAGCAATCGTTCAATTGCTTACGGTATTGCAAAATCAATGAAAGCACAGGGTGCAGAATTAGCGTTTACCTATTTAAACGACAAACTTCAACCACGTGTTGAAGAGTTTGCCAAAGAATTTGGTTCTGACATCGTATTACCATTAGATGTAGCAACCGATGAAAGTATCACAAACTGCTTTGCAGAATTAAGCAAAAAATGGGAAAAATTTGATGGTTTTGTTCACGCAATCGCATTTGCACCGGGCGATCAATTAGATGGCGACTATGTCAATGCTGCAACTCGTGAAGGTTACCGTATTGCCCACGATATCAGTGCATACAGTTTCGTAGCAATGGCACAAGCTGCACGTCCATTCTTAAACAAAGACGCTGCATTATTAACCCTTTCTTATTTAGGTGCAGAACGTGCGATCCCTAACTACAACGTTATGTGTTTAGCCAAAGCATCACTTGAAGCTGCAACTCGTGTAATGGCAGCTGATTTAGGTAAAGAAGGTATCCGTGTTAATGCAATCTCTGCAGGTCCAATCCGTACGCTTGCTGCATCAGGTATCAAAAACTTCAAGAAAATGCTTGCAGCGTTCGAACAAACCGCAGCATTACGCCGTACCGTAACAATTGAAGATGTAGGCAACTCAGCCGCATTCTTATGTTCTGATTTAGCTTCGGGCGTAACAGGCGAAGTGTTACACGTTGATGCAGGCTTTAGCATTACAGCAATGGGCGAATTAGGCGAAGAATAATAATTGCTTTATTGAAATGATTGTGAGGGACAGGCTTTATGCCTGTCCTTTTGTCTACAATGTCTTGTTATCCTAGACTATGTAGCAGTTGCACAAAAGGATACGTAGGAACGCCACGCTGGCGTTCATTTCAAGTATCGAGATACAATACACGATTATGACTATCATTTTGAAGATGTAGAATTGTTCACTTATGTTATATTTATGATGGACGTCAGCATGGTGTCTGTACTATGCCATTTTATTAAATTAAGGGGTTGTGCATTTACTACAGAATACTGGAAAAAATCGTGATTTTCTCAGACAGAATGGCTGAAATCCGTTATAATCCCTTCAATTTTACAGGTGCATTTCGCACCGCTTTTTATTTTTACTAACTTGAGAATTTATGTTTCAAAACAATCCATTATTAGCGCAGTTAAAGCAACAAATTGAAGCGAGCAAAGAATACGTTGAAGGACGTGTCAAAACCTCAGATAAAGCTTATGGCTTCTTAGAATGTGAAAAAGAGAGCTTTTTTATTCCACCAGCAGAAATGAAAAAAGTAATGCACGGCGATACGGTTAAAGCGGTGGTTAAACGTGAAGGCGATAAGGCGTCAGTAGAAATTGATAGCCTAATTGAACCAATGTTAGATCGCTTTATTGCACAGGTGCGTTATAACAAAGATAACAAGCTTCAATTATTGGTAGATCATCCAAGTATTAAAGCGCCAATGCCTGCGAACACCCATAAAAAGGTAACAGAGACATTAGAAAATGGCGATTGGGTTGTCGCACAATTGCGTACGCACCCATTAAGAGATGATCGCTTCTTCTTCGCACAGGTTACACAGTTTATTTGTAAAGAAAGTGATCATTTTGCACCGTGGTGGGTTACATTAGCACGCCACGAGCAACCTCGTGAACCGGTTGCCACAGAAAAACATTACGCATTAAATGATGAATTAGAACGTCAAGATCTTACCGATCTCTATTTTACCACCATTGATAGCGCCTCTACTCAAGATATGGACGATGCGTTATATATCTCGCCAATCGAGGAAAATGGTGTTCAAACAGGCTGGCGTTTAGTGGTTGCGATTGCCGATCCTACTGCGTATATCCCAGAAAATTCACAAATTGAAAAAGCGGCTCGTCAGCGTTGTTTTACGAACTATTTACCGGGTTTTAATATCCCAATGTTGCCGAGAGAGTTATCTGATGATCTTTGCTCTTTAGTTGCAAATGAAAAACGTCCTGCCTTAGTTGGTTTTATTGAAACGGATCTTGAAGGGAACATTGTTAAACAAGCGGAGTTTGTCTCTGCTTGGGTAGAAAGCAAAGCTAAATTGGTTTATGACAATGTGTCAGATTATCTAGAAGGCGTTGAAAATGCGTGGCAACCGGAAAATGCACAAGTCAAACAGCAGATTGATTGGTTACACCAATTTACACAAGCTCGCATTAACTGGCGCAAAAACAATGCCTTAGTTTTCAAAGAACAAGGCGATTATTCTTTCGAATTAAATGAAGACGGTTCGGTACGCGATATTCATATTGAATATCGCCGTATTGCCAATCAAATTGTCGAAGAGAGTATGATTATTGCGAACATTTGTGCCGCACAATTCTTAGATGCTAACGCACAAACAGGGGTATTTAATACTCACGCAGGTTTTGATCCTAAAAATTATGAAGCGGTAAAAACCTTTTTATTAAATACGTTAACGAATGAAAACACTGATGAAGCGACATTAGCAACATTGAACGAACGCTATTCAAGCGAACGTTTAGCGACCTTAGATGGGTATTGTGAGATGCAACGTGATGTGAGAGATTTCCCGGAGAATTTCCTTGAATTGCGTTTACGCCGTTATCTGACATTTGCCGAATTTAAAGCAGAAGTTGCACCGCATTTCGGTTTAGGTATTAGCCATTATGCCACTTGGACTTCACCAATTCGTAAATATGGCGATATGGTAAATCATCGAATTATCAAACAGATCTTACAAGGGAAGTCGGTTAATCCGGTAGAAACCTCGATTTTGGAACGATTACAGGAAGCTCGTAAGCAAAATCGAATGGTAGAAAGAGATGTGGCAGATTGGTTATATGCTCGCTATCTCTTCCCAATGGTTGAACAAGCGGTTGAATTTGAATGTGAAATTGCAGATGTTTCCCGTGGAGGCATCCGAGCACGTGTATTAGAAAATGGTGCTTCTATTTTTGTACCTTATTCAACGTTACACGATAACAAAGACGAAATGGATTACCGTAGCGAAGAAATCGCCCTTTATATTAAAGGGGAAAAAGCTTACCAAATCGGGCAAGCGGTTAAAGTAAAATTAACAGAAGTTCGCTTAGAAACACGCTCTATTGTTGGTAATATTGTTCAATAGGCCTTTTAGATAATCAAAAGAGGAATGGCGATGCAGAGCATGATTCCTCTTTTTTTATCATAAGATAATGTTATACTAATCACATTCTAAGTATTTATTTTTAGCGAGATTTTAATGGCAAAGAAGATTCTTCAAGCGGTTATTTTTGGTCTGTTTTGTGCAGCCTTAATTCTGTTTGTTTTCCCTTGGGCGAATACGCAAGTTAAGAAATTTAATCTTTTTCAGCCAGAAATCGCAAGCTATCATGATGCGGTAAAAGCCGCCTCTCCGGCTGTTGTGAATATTTATACTCAGATATTAGACAATAGTAGTGAGAGTGGTATGCGCCTAAATTTAGGATCGGGCGTGATCATGACGGACGCAGGTTATATTTTAACAAATAACCATGTTATTAAAGATGGATATCAGATTGATGTTTATCTTCAAAATGGAAAACGTTTTAATGCTTATGTGGTAGGGTATGATGTCTTAACCGATCTCGCAGTATTAAAAATTAATGCGGAGAACCTTCCGACAATTCCGCAAAATAATAAACGAGAATTACGTGTAGGTGATGTGGTATTAGCAATTGGTAATCCTTATAACTTAGGGCAAAGTGTTACACAAGGGATTATTAGTGCAACGGGGCGTAATACGCTATCAGATCGTACCCGTCAAAATTTTATCCAAACGGATGCACCAATCAGTAAAGGCAATTCAGGTGGTGCATTAATTAACACGGCAGGGGAATTGATCGGTATCAATACCATTAGTTTGAAGAATAGTGGCGAAATCAAAGAGTTAAGCGTAACTGGGACCGATGCCATCGCAGAAGGATTAAATTTTGCGATTCCGATCAATCAAGCTATCGGGATTATGAAAAAGATCATTAAAGACGGTCGAGTAATTCGAGGGTATTTTGGCGTAAGTAGTGATTTATTCTATTCGGCAGAACAGCTTGGTGTGGAACGAGGTGTATTGATCACCGGTGTGGCTGCAAATGGCCCGGCAGAAAAAGCTGGCATCCATGTTGGCGATATTGTATTAAGAATAGATAAAGTTGAGGCAGTTTCTCCTTCACAAATGATGGAAGTATTAGGAAACATTAGCCCTAATACCAAAGTGAGAGTAGTTGTTCTTAGACAAGGGAAACAGCTTGAATTTGATGTTGTGATCGGTGAATTCCCCGATGTTCAAATCAATGATGAATAAATAAAATAAGGAAAAATATGAAAAATGTGATTATCACGGTAGATGGACCAAGCGGTGCAGGTAAAGGCACATTATGTTATGCCTTAGCTCAAAAGTTGGGCTTTGATTTCCTTGACTCTGGGGCTATTTATCGTATCACAGCATTAGCGGCAACTAAAAAGGCAATTCCATTAGATGATGAAAACGCATTAGCGGAAATCGGTCAAAATTTAGATGTGCAATTTATTCCGCAAGATGGCGAAGTGAATGTGATTTTAAACAGTGAAAATGTTGGCGACCAAATTCGCACGGCTGAAGCAGGGCAAAATGCTTCAAAAGTTGCTGCTTTCCCTAAGGTTCGTCAGGCTTTATTACAACGCCAGCGTGACTTTGCAAGTGAAAAAGGATTGATTGCTGATGGACGAGATATGGGAACAGTGGTCTTTCCTGAAGCGCAAATTAAGCTCTTTTTGGATGCCTCAGCAGAAGAACGTGCAAAAAGACGCGTAAAACAGTTGCAATCTAAAGGATTTAATGCTAATTTTGACGAGATTTTAGCCGAGATAAAAGAACGTGATTTCAGAGATCGAAATCGTGCTGTTGCGCCACTTGTGCCGGCAGCAGATGCGTTACTTTTAGATTCGACAAATTTATCGATTGATGAGGTTATTCAACAAGCATTGGATTATATTTCATCAAAAGGTATTCTCTAATTTTAGTCCAGTGAAGCAATGGATTGCTTTACTTTTATTATCAACCCCGTTTAACAGGATGTTAGATGGTAGTTTATTTTTATTAAGAAGAAAATTATGTCAGAAAATTTTGCTCAACTACTTGAAGAATTCCTTTCTAACGAAGCTCGTTTAGGTTCTGTTGTTAAAGGTACTGTAGTAGCTATCCAAAAAGGCTATGTAATCGTTGATACTGGTTTCAAATCAGAATCAGCAATTGAAGCTTCAGAATTTACAAACGCACAAGGCGAATTAGAAGTTCAAGTTGGTGACGTTGTTGATGTGGTATTAAAAGCTGTTGAAGACGGCTTCGGTGAAACAGTAGTTTCTCGTGGTGACGCAAAACGTAACGAAGCTTGGATTGCTTTAGAAAAAGCATTCGAAGAACAAGCGACAGTAACAGGTTTTGTAAATGGTAAAGTAAAAGGCGGTTTCACTGTTGAGTTAAACGGTGTTCGTGCGTTCTTACCAGGTTCATTAGTTGATACTCGTCCAGTACGTGATTCTTTAAACCTTGAAGGTCAAACTTTAGAGTTAAAAGTAATCAAATTAGACCAAAAACGTAACAACGTTGTTGTATCTCGTCGCGCAGTAATCGAAACAACTAACTCAGCTGATCGTGAAGAAGTATTAGCAAACTTAGTTGAAGGTTCTGAAGTGAAAGGTGTTGTTAAAAACTTAACAGACTACGGTGCATTCGTTGATTTAGGTGGCGTAGATGGCTTATTACACATCACAGATATGGCTTGGAAACGTGTTAAACACCCAAGCGAAGTGGTTACAGTAGGTCAAGAAGTTACTGTTAAAGTACTTAAATTCGACAAAGATAAAACACGTGTATCATTAGGCTTAAAACAATTAGGTCAAGATCCATGGGTTGCAATCGCACAAAATCACCCAGTAGGCAGCAAATTAAGCGGTAAAGTAACTAACTTAACAGACTACGGCTGCTTCGTTGAAATTTTAGATGGTGTTGAAGGTTTAGTTCACGTTTCAGAAATGGATTGGACAAACAAAAACATCCACCCATCTAAAGTAGTAAGCGTTGGTGATGTTGTTGAAGTAATGGTACTTGAAGTTGATGAAGAACGTCGTCGTATCTCATTAGGTTTAAAACAATGCAAAGCAAACCCATGGGAACACTTCGCAGCGACTCACAACAAAAACGACAAAGTTTCAGGTAAAATCAAATCAATCACTGATTTCGGTATCTTCATCGGTTTAGAAGGCGGTATCGATGGTTTAGTACACTTATCTGATATTTCTTGGGAAGTTCAAGGCGAAGAAGCTGTACGTAACTACAAAAAAGGTGATGAAGTAGAAGCGGTTGTTTTACAAGTTGATGCAGTTAAAGAGCGTATCTCTTTAGGTATCAAACAATTAAGTTCAGATCCTTTCTCTAACTTCATTGATTCAACTAAGAAAGGTGCTATCGTTTCTGGTAAAGTAACAGCAGTTGATGCAAAAGGTGTTACGGTTGAATTAGAAGGTGGCGTTGAAGCTTATATTCGTGCAAACGAAGCGACACTTGATCGCGTAGAAGACATCACTTCTGTAATTTCAGTAGGCGATGCAATCGAAGCGAAATACACAGGTGTAGATCGTAAAGCTCGCGTAATCAACTTATCTGTTCGTGCAAAAGCAGAAGCTGAAGAATCAGCAGCAATTGCTCAAGTGAACAAAGAAGAAGTTGCTATGCCAAATGCATTTGCAGAAGCATTCAAAGCAGCTAAAGGCGAATAATTAATTTATTCTTCTCTGAAGCGGGTATGTAAAGCATACCCGCTTATCTACGTGTTATATTTAAACAAAGGGTATTCGTTTCTTTAAATATAATTCGTATAGGTGGAAAAGAAATGACGAAATCAGAATTGATTGATAACTTATTTTCACAAAATCCTTCACTTCATTTAAATATGGTTGAAGAAGGCGTAAGAGAAATTCTTGAGAAAATAATGTTTTCTTTAGAAAATGGTGAGCGTATTGAAATTAGAGGATTTGGTAGTTTCTCTTTACACTATCGTGATGCACGCGTAGGGCGCAATCCCAAAACTGGTGAAAGCGTCAAATTAGAAGCGAAGTCTGTTCCGCATTTTAAAGCGGGTAAAGAATTAAAAGAACGTGTAGATTTATCCTAACTACGTGAGGTTATGATATGAAATATATATTAGGTTTAATTATTGTTTTAACGGTTGTTATTGTGGGAGTTACCATTGGTGCCAATAATGATCAGTTAATTACCTTTAACTATGTTATTGCACAAAGTGAAATCCGTTTATCTACTTTAGTTGCGGTATTATTTGGTTTTGGTCTAATCCTAGGCTGGCTTTTAACCGGTATTTTTTACCTAAAATTAAAACTTCAAAACTTAGCGTTAAATCGCCGAGTAAAACGTCAATCACAACAGATTACCGAATTAACCACGCCTAAGGCTGAATAATGCTCGAATTATTGTTCCTTTTACTTCCTATTGCCGCTCTTTATGGCTGGTATATGGGGCAACGTAGTGCGAAAAAGGATCAAGAATCTATCCAAAATAAATTTTCCCGTGACTATGTCACGGGATTGAACTTCCTTTTATCTAATCAGCAAGAAAAAGCGGTTGATCTTTTCCTCTCTATGTTGCAAAAGCAAGAGTCGGAAAATCAAATCGCAACCGAATCTCAATTTGAAGCAGAATTAACGCTTGGAAATCTCTTTCGCTCGAGGGGCGAAGTTGATCGTGCATTACGGATTCACCAGGCGTTAGATTCAAGTCCAGATTATTCTATTGAACAAAAATTACTTGCCAAGCAGCAACTTGCGAAAGATTTTATGGCGGCAGGTTTTTATGATCGGGCAGAAAATTACTATATTCTTTTGTTAGATGAACCAGAATTTGCGGTGAATTCACTTTCTCAATTGATGGAAATTTATCAAAAAACCAAAGAATGGAAGAAAGCGATTAACGTGTCCGAAAAATTATTAAAAATAGCGCCGGAAACAGATCGCATACCGCTTGCTCATTATTATTGTGAATATGCTCAAGCGGTTAAAAATGAAGATCAAAATGCATTTTTATCGCTTTTGGAGAAGGCTTTAGAACATTTCCCACAATGCGCTCGAGCCTCAATGATGTTAGGTGATTACCATCTCGAAAATCAACGTTTTAGAACGGCTGCGGATTACTATGAAAAAGTCTTGATACAGGATTCGGATTATATAGGTGAAGTGCTCGATAAAATACGCACTTGTTATTTAACATTAAAAGATCTTGGCGGATATGAAATTTTCTTGATCCGAGCGAATCAAGTAAAACATAATGCTGGTGTGGATTTAGCACTCACGCAATTGATTGAGGAAAAAGATGGCGTTTCTGCTGCACAATCAAAACTTTACCAACAGGTAAGACAATATCCTCATTTATTGACATTCCATCGTTTTATTCATTACCAAATCAATGAAGCTGAAGAAGGAAGTGGAAAAGAGAGTCTCATTTTGCTTCATAATATGGTTGGCGAGCAGATAAAAAAAGGATTCAAGTATCGTTGTTTAAACTGTGGCTATCAAAGTTACCGTTTAAATTGGTATTGCCCATCTTGCCGGCAGTGGGAAAAAATTAAACCTATTCATAGTATTGACACAACAATTTAAAATCATCGGAGTTCCATATGAATAATAAAGTTATCGTTGCATTAGATTACGAAACCGAACGTGAGGCCCTAGCATTTGTAGATCAAGTTGATCCTTCGCTTTGTCGTTTAAAAGTGGGGAAAGAAATGTTTACAACGTTAGGAACCACTTTTGTAAAACAACTTCATGAGCGTAAATTTGATGTTTTTCTTGATTTAAAATATCACGATATCCCTAATACAGTGGCTCGTGCTGTTCGTTCAGCTGCAGATCTTGGTGTATGGATGGTAGATTTACATGCTTCAGGCGGTTTGGCAATGATGGAAGAAGCGAAGAAAATTTTAGAACCGTATGGGAAAGATGCACCGTTATTGATTGCAGTAACCGTATTAACAAGTATGGAAGATTTAGACTTATTGCAAATTGGTATTAATACTTCTCCAATGGAACAAGTTATTCGTTTAGCACATTTAGCTCAACGTGCAGGCTGCGATGGCGTAGTATGTTCTCCACAAGAAGTTGAAGTATTACGTACACATTGCGGTAAGGACTTCAAACTCATTACCCCAGGTATTCGTCCGGAAGGTAGTGATTTTGGCGATCAACGCCGTGTAATGACACCAAAACAAGCAATTGAAACAGGTTCTGATTTCTTAGTGATTGGCAGACCAATTACACAGGCGAAAGATCCTTTGGCGGTGTTAAAATTCATTAATGCGAGTATCGCATAATAATGACGCTTTAATATCCCCTCTCATGAGGGGATTTTATTTTGAGAGAGATATATGACTTTAGTTTATTCTACGGAAACGGGGCGTATTAAACCCGAAAAAGAGAAGATTGAACGACCTAAAGGGGATGGCATTGTTCGTATTCAACGTCAAACAAGCGGTCGAAAAGGAAAAGGGGTTTGCATTATTACAGGGTTAGATCTTGAAGATGCCGAATTAAAACTGCTTGCCGCAGAACTAAAAAAGCGTAGTGGTGTTGGTGGTTCCGTTAAAGATGGGATGATAGAAATACAAGGCGATAATCGAGATTTACTTAAACAGTTACTAGAACAAAAAGGCTTTAAGGTTAAACTTGCCGGAGGTTAAAATATAGCGGTCAAAATAGTTATTTCTTTCCCTATTTTGACCGCTTGTCCTATCTATTCAAACAACCCTGCATGTAAAGCACGAACAATATCATCAGCTTCTTGGTTTTTCACTAATGTACACACGTTATTTGTGCTTGCACCATAGCTAATTAAACGAATATTAAAGCCTTCTAAGTGATGGAATAATTGTTTTGCTACACCAGCCTGCGTATGTAAATTGTTACCAATGATAGCGACAAGTGCTAAATCATTCTCAACTTGTACGTGGCAATGTTCATTCAACTCATCAAGTAATGCTTGAGATAACATATCAGCGCCGGATGAAGCAGAACCCGTTTTATCTAAAGTTACCGCAATGCTCACTTCAGATGTTGTAATGACATCCACAGAAATATTGTGTTTTGCAAGAATCGTGAAGACTTTAGCTAAAAAGCCTTTTGCATGAAGCATCGAAAGACTTGATAGCGTTAAAAGTGTTTGATTACGGCGTAAAGCAATCGCACGGAATGTTGGGCGTGGTTGTGGATCACGTGTTACCCAAGTACCGCCTTGTTCCGGTGCCTTGCTTGAACCAACATAAACAGGAATGTTGCTACGCACAGCAGGTAATAAGGTTGCCGGGTGTAAAACTTTCGCACCAAAGGTTGCCATTTCAGCCGCTTCATTAAATGCCATGGTATCAATACGTTGAGCATTTGGTACAACACGAGGATCTGTTGTGTAGATCCCTGGCACATCGGTCCAAATGAGGACATCATCAGCATTAAGAACTTCGGCTAAGAGTGCAGCAGAGTAGTCAGAACCACCGCGTCCTAACGTTGTTGTTTTTCCTTCATCGTTACGACCAATAAATCCTTGAGTAATCGCTACTTTGCCAGCTGAAAGAAGTGGTTTTAAAATGGCGTCAGCTTGTGATTTTGTTTTTTCGTCATTCGGTACAGCTTTTCCATATTGACTATCCGTAGCCACAATATCACGAACATCAACCCATACGGCAGGATAACCGCGTTCTACGCAAAGCTGAGTAAAGATTTTAGTAGACATCATTTCACCGTGCGAGATAAGCTCATCAGTAAGCGCATCCGATGTCGCTAAGCTTGCTGATTCTGCTAACGCAGTAATATGATTCAATAAGGTATCAATTTCTGCACGGATTTGTGCTTGTTCTTGAAGTTTATCAATAATGTTGTATTGAATGGTTTTAACCGCTTCGAGAATTTCAGTACGGCGAGTTTTATCACAGCCGTTTGCTAATTCCACTAAATAGTTTGTTACACCTGCTGAAGCAGATAATACGACAACACGTGTATTTGGATCTGTTGTTACAATGTTTGCACATAATGTCATAGCGTCAAAATTTGCAACGCTGGTACCACCAAATTTAGCCACAGAAAGTTTAGACATAAGATTTCCCTAAAAAGATAATAAAAAATGTGGTTGTAGTGGATTCGGAAAGGAAATTGAGTAGATTAGTCGGTTGGTACCATTCAATCAGAGCACTCCATTTAAAACAAAAGTGTTTTAAATGACAGCTAGTAGGATTCAACCTAACCTAGCCGATGTTCATTCCAGTCTAGTGAATTCACACCTCGGCAATCACTCCCATCGTCTAATCCTCAATCAGCCCTAGTTGCCTTAGATTAGCTTACCTGAATGTTGCACCTCTCTTGCTTTAAAATCAATAAGTTACGCTAAAAATGCGTAATTTTGGCGTAACGGTTAATTTTAAAGGTTACGGATTTTACTCCGTTTGAATAGCTTATCACAATTTTGTTGAAGGGCAATAATTTATTTAAAGCGTTTTGAATTTGCTCTAAACCAACGAACAACTTCTCCAGCAACATAACGTGGGCGAGGGTTGGGGTTATTTGGGTCTATTGATACAGGTTTAGGAAATGAAGGAAGCTTTACTATCTTTTTATCAATAACAGAACGATCACGCTGTGCCATGATGGCAACATCTTCAACTGTTAGAAGTAATACGCTATCTTCGGTTAAATTAGCAAGTGCCATCATTCTAATTGAGTTTAAGGCTTCTTTTTCGCCTTTCTGTGAAAAGGATAAATTTTCCATATTTCCTCCAATAAAAAACCTAGCGAAAGCTAGGTTGTGTGTTGATCCATTCTCTTAGGGTTTTCCACGTTCGGTAATCGCACTCATCGCCCAAGTAGCAAAATTCTTTGCTGGCTTTTAGGTCGTCTTCGTGGGATTGCAATGCTTCGTCTAGATCTCGAATGATGATGGCTTTGGCGTGTTTGGTAAGGTCTTGCCAATGTTCACGGATAAACTCCACGCAATCTATCACAGCAAAGGTTCTACGCCCCATACAGTAGCGTAATGACTGTATGGCGAGCGTTTGGAAAGTGCGGTGGTTTACGCTGATGGCTTCGGTCATAAATCTTCCTCTTTAACAAACACACCATCTATCATTTTTCCCTTGCGGTCTTTGATTTGGTCGTAGGCGTGTTTTACGCAATCGTAGAAATCAAATCCTGCACCGTAGGCGTAATGCATTAAGTTATAAGCCAACAATCCAATAAGTTCAAAAGGTTCGGCTATTTCTTCGTATTCTAAAGCACTGGCGAGGTTTCCTGCCCAGCTTAAGAGAAAATTTAAATTTGTGGTGCCGGAAAATTTCTCGGGAGGGAATTGGTAGCATTCGTAGGCTTCAAGAATGTCATTATCTAAGCAGTGATAACCAAATTGGGCGCTTAAAATGGTTAGCGCGACAAAACAGTCGCCAATGCTGTCTTTAATCAGTTCTTTGTCCTTTTTGTTGTGTCCTGCGAAGAGTTCGCCTAGCTCTTCGGCAAATTTGAAGAGTTGTTTTTGTGGCGCTGAGCCTTTAATCAGGTTGCGGTCTTCAGCCCATTGCTTGATTTGTTGGATAAGTCGGTTCATTTAATTTCCTTCAACTCAATACTTTTTAATAATTCTGATAATTTATCTTCTTTCTTACTCAATTCTTTTGCCTTGCTCCATAGAGCATGTCTCATTAAAAAACCAAAGTTAATTGTCTTTGGTTTATCTATATGAAAATAAGATACGCCATTGTGAACCCAAAGTGATATATGGCGGTAATGATGCCACTTTATGCTGCATTACGAGCGTTAGATGATGACGATGAGGGCGGTAATAAAATGGATCAGCTTGGCGATATTACACGTTATATTCCACTCCCATTGGGCCTAGACAAATACTTCAAAATCCCTGTGGGTTTTGGTATGCCACAAATGGCATGGAATTTCTCTGTGAATATCGTGAAAGCAGGAATGGCAGATATTTCAATGTCGGAAGCCGCAACCAATATGTTTGTGCATTCCATGAGAACCTTTGCACCGATTTCCCCTAGTGAAATTTCGGCTGCAAAATTTCCATTAGAAAAACTTGCCTTAACAGCAACACCAACAATTCTGCAACCTTTAATGCAAAATGTGTTAAATCGTTCAGCATTTGGTAGCCAAATCACCACTAATTTTGTGCGTGATGATAAATTAAAATCGGAACAATCCAAATCAACAACCGCACAATTTTGGAAAGATGTTGCTGTTGAATTAAACGATGTATTAGGTATTGATATGCACCCAGAACAGATTAAAAACCTCCTTGATGGGTATGGTTCAATGCTTGGCTCATTGAAAGAACTACAAACGATTTTTATTGAAAATCCAAATCGTGAACAACTTGGCAGACGAACTCGCACCCCATTCTTAAACCAATTGATTGGCACAACGAATGAGTTTGCAATTCAAAGCCGTTACTATGAGGCAAGTGAAGAAGCACAAACGCTTGCAAACGAATATAACTCTCGTAAAGAGCGTGGTAAGTTAGAAGGGTGGTTAGATGCAGAGAAGCTTAAAATTGTGAAATGGCATGAGCGTAATGAGAAGCTTATGGCTAATACCACAAAAGAGAAATCTAAACTAACCAGACAACTTCGAAGCGGGACAATAAACGCCAATGTATATGAGGCACGTTTAAAAGTCTATAACCAAAAAATGGATGTAGTACAGCGTACTCTTTTAAATCAATGGCGTGAAATGCAAGGCCTAAACACCACAAAATCAAGGTAATACCCAACCGCACTTTCGGGTGCGGTTTTATCTATTTGCTTCATACTTTAACTTGTAATATGATGGCTAAAGCGTATTTAGCCCAAAGACAGAAAACAATGCTCAATAGGAGTATAGAATGTTAGTCGATCCAATTAGTTTTACGCTGGCATCAGCTTTAGCATTTATGCCGGCAGACTATTCAGTAGAAAAATACCAATCTCAACAAACGGTTACGCTTAACCTTGCGACAGAAGAAGATTTTGCACATATTGCCAGTGCAATTTTAATGGCAAATGGCACAATCGAAATGTTCTATCGTTTAGCTTATGCCGATGTGCGTTTTTTTGACAGCGTGCCTGATTTATCGCAACGCTTTGAGAACACCATTAAACTCTTGGAAGAAACACAGCAGTATCGTGGAAAATTGGCTGAGCTAGACGAAAATTTAGCGTTATTTAGCAAAAATTTCCACAAATTGCACCGCTTGTATGAAAGCTATGAGTACAAGAAAGAGGCAGATCGTGTGTTATTATCGAGAGTGGATAGTCCAAATGCGATTTCGTTTGATGAAAATTCAACGGATGAAGAAATCCGAGCTTTTATTTTTGGAGTATAAAAATGAAAGTGAATGTTTCAGAGTCTTTTAAGAAAGGTAAAACGAATAATGCAAAATTTATTGATTTACCGTTTATGTCTGAATTACAGCGTGAATTGTTGTTTGCATTTATTCGAGATGTAAGAGCGGATAAAGGAATAATGGGCAAAAACAAACCCTCTTGGCTTGATGATAATTTGGATGAAATTCCCAACACTGAAAATTATCAAGCCAACCGTTTTTGGCATTATCATTGTGGAGAGTTTGATCCAAATGCCAAAATCCGTGCATTAACTTACCAACTCAAATTGAATTTAGACGGATTAACATCAGCAGCGATTTTGCATTATCGCAAGGTATCAAATGAAGAAGTAACGGTTGTTGGTTTTTCGCCAATCCATATTCCGTTCCCTTATGAAGATGACCCTGATAATCCTCTGTTCACGGAATAGTAAAAACCAATTTAATTTCGACCGCTTGTAGCCAATGTTACAAGCGGTTTGACAAGAAATGATTTTCTCTCTACCATAAGGTAGTTCTGAATAGGAGGGAAAGTTATGTTAGCGTTTTTAAAGAGAGTGACCAATCTTAGTATTGTTTCTTCTGTATTAAAAAGCCCTATGGATTACCCAGATATTAACAATGGATTTGAACGAGATCGCCGTAACTTATGCAAAGGCTGTAACGAAGTTGTAAAAGGCATTAACCACAATGTGAGAGTTTATGGCAAAGAATACGCAAATTAAAGCTCGCAATGCGAATAGCGAAATTCATCTCTCGCATAGCCAAGTAGATAGTCCAATTCTTGATGTGAGATCTCTTGAACATTTGCAACAATTCAGACCTGATATTGTGGATTTTGTTGTAGAGCAAACAAAGAAAGAAGCAGAACACCGACGTAAGCAGGATAGCAGAATGATTAGCTACACCTTTATTGAAAGAATAGGTGCGTTGTTATTGGGTGCATTTATTGGTGTTGGGAGTATAGCCGGTGCAATTTATGCAGCTATACTTGGATTTGAAACATTGGCAACAACAATAGCCGCTGTTGGATTAGGTTCGTTGGCTGTTGCATTTTTGAGACGAGACAAAAAGTAAACTTATTACATATAACCGACCGCTTGCAGAAATGTAGGCGGTTTTTTTATACCTAAAAAACAGGAGGATTATGGCAAACCAATTCAAACCCATCATTGACCAACTCAAAGATCAAGCTGATAAAGACGGCAGTAAAGACTTACTTTATCAAGAATACAAAAAATACACTGCTCCGCAATTAACCCCATTACGAGATGAATATGTCAAAGAGCTTATTCATCAAATGATGGAATATAAGGAAAAAGCGGAGTATCTCTATTTACATCACTTTAATGAGAACTAGGTTATGGCTGAAAAATCAATGTTAGATACGGTTACGGAAACCATTTTTGGCGAAAATATTGACTGTGATGACATTCAGAAAAAAATTCAAAGTGTCCAAGACACTTCAGGGAAATTAACAGATGCCAGCGCAAAAGCCCGAGCATTGGCAATGGCAGACTATGCTTGTAAGTATTTTAAAGCGGTTCAGCATAATGCTAGAGTAAATCTTGCGATTGCCCTAATCCAACAAGCAGCAAGTTTCTACTTTGCCGACAAACAACACGACGTGGCAAAACAAGCTCAAAATCGCTTTGATGAAATTTGGGCGAACCAAAAAGACAAAAGCGATAAACTCTTTAATCATTGGTATGACAACAGCCGACCGATCGAAATTTCAATGCTGAATGAGGCAAGAGAAAGAGAGCAGAGAGGCTACCAAGTGGATTACGAAACGGCAAAAAATCGTGCGATTTCCACCGCGCGTAGCGAGTTTTCTCGAGCAAGAGATAAAGTGCAACGAGAAAGCAACATTCATTGCGTAGGGGCAACGAGAACCGCATTACGCCAACTTCACGCTGCAGAAGCAAGAGCGGCTGTTTTGGCCACAAACCAAGCAATCCGAATGGAAGAAGAGCGTAAACATCAACGTGAAAGCCAATACCGTGAGGAAGTCTATAAATGGAACGCACTCTTTCAAGGACGTGTTGGCGACAGCCTCAATTCAATTCGCACCGCCCAACAAGCGGCAGCTGCGGCAAGCCAAATCAATCCGTATGAAGGGTGGTCTCAAGCTGTTGCTGGGTTAAGTAATATCGGTGCGGCTATCGGTACGGGCAATATGGCAAGCGCAATGGGAAATGCAAGCTACGCAATACCGGCATTTGCAAATAATTTGTGGACTTGATATATTCAATTTCCTTTTATTTGAATTTTTGTATAGAATATCCCTTAATCAAATAGGAGAACAATTATGTCGGAAAAATCGGAGAATTGTGTTACACGAGAAGAATTTGAACAGTTCGTTCAATATAATGAACAACGTTATTCATCTTTGTTTAACCGTGTATTAGGGTTGGATATGGTTGTTCGCTCTCTTGTTTTGCCATTAGCAACCACTAGTGAAGTGGCAGAAAAAGCGAAAGATATTATTGATTTATTGGATAATATAAAATCCAACTTATTGCAAACAGGCGGTATTGCGCCTGAACACCAAAAAGATATATTTTTCTCTTTAGATCTTACTCTTGATATGTTACAAAATGTGTTAAAAAAATTAGAGGTTGGCAAAGATGAACCATAATGCATCAAGCGATACTGGGTATATTGTTGGTTCTGTTTTAGCCACATATGCTTCTACATATTCCGAATTAAAAGATCGCAAAGAAGAGTTAATTAACATTAAATCTGATCTGAAATCATTAGGCAATCAACTCAATGCTATAGAGAACACATTAACAGAAATGAACAGCAAATTAGATACTGTTGTTTCAGAACGTAAATGGTACAAAACCGCTGCAGGTTTTGTGATTGCAGCTTCTGCTAGTATCATTGCATTTATTGTGTTTTTGATCTCTTATTCAGATGAAATTAGTGCGATAAAGCAATTATTAAATCAGCTTATTGAGCTCAATAAATAATAATCGACTAAATCCAACCGCCTGTGGAGATACAGGCGGTTTTGATTAATGATAAATCTCTCTCCGATGTCCGATTTCTAAGGCGGTTATCAACAATTCGCCATTATCAATATGGCAAATAATGCGATAATCGCCGACACGATAACGCCACATTCCGGATAAATCACCGACTAAACCTTTGCCCCGATCTCGTGGATTTTCGAGCGTTGCTAAGGTTTTAAGATAGCGGATAATTTGTTGAGCCTGTTGAGGATTTTTCTTAGCGAGTTTGGCTAATTGCTTTTTAGCGGTTTCCGCTAAGATGACGTTCCAAGTTAAGCTCATTCTCGACTTCCTCTAGTGAATAGGTTTTTTCTTTACCTGAACGGACACGCTCAAGAACCGCATTAGCTAAGAGCAAATCTTCTAAATCTTCCAAATAGGCTTCTAATGCTTCTTTGACATAAAAAGATTTTGCTCGCCCAGTTTGGACGGAGAGATGATCTAAGCGTTGTTGTAATTCGTCTGGTAATCTTACGGTCAATGCCATAGTGTTATCCTCTTACATTAAGATGTTGGATAAGTATAGGGTAGTAATAATTGTAATACAAGTAATAATGCTATTTTTAGTGAGCATACTGGAGCTGAGTACCAAAATCTATTTTCTCGATCTGTGTCGTAAAAACAAATTTTGATACTTGACAAATTCAAATATAAAACCCTGTTGAACACTAGCATTACTTTTGGGTAGAATGTTGGTGGGTTTTCTGCCAATGAGGTATGTGTATGGAAGTGATTATTGTAATATGTATAATAATTGTTTTTGTATTGTATAACACTAATTTTGATGGTGAGTCTAAAGAAGAACTTAGAAATAAAATAAGATATTTAGAACAGAAGTTGAATGGGGATGATTTTAAAAAACTTTTAGTTCAAACATCTAGAGAAATTGAAAATAGAAAAAAAGAGGCGGAGAATGAAGCTCGCGAAATCAGAGCTAGGGGAAGAAAATATGTTGATTCACTAACTCAACGAGTTACTGGTGAATTGGAGCTAAAGAAATTAAATTTGCAGAATGATATAAATAACTTTGAAATAGAAAAAGAAAATTTAATAAAAAGAAATTCTTTTTTAGAAGGATTATATAGCTCTTTTCAGGAATCATATATTTCAGGTAGATACTGGCTTGTTGAGCAATATATTGAAGTTGTTGCTGAAAAAGATTTTGCAGAGATTGAATTTTTTAAAAACAAAAAAAATCCAGCAATAAAGGCTTCTGAGAAGTTAGCTGAAATCCAACTTGAAAGAAGGGAGTTGTTAAGAAAATATAAATTTCTAGAGTATCAATTGAAGACATATGAAGAATATTTCCCATTCTTGTTGGATTATCAAAATGAGATCTTAAATGATGAAATAACGAGAGATACGAATTATGTAAAATCAGGAGTAGATCCAGTTAATCGATTTCTAAATCCAGAGGAATATTCTGCTCTTTCTACAACACAGAAAAATCAACTTGCTTTAACTCGATATATTCAAGGTAATTTAAGTAATAAGGATATTGGTAAAATGTATGAGCGTTACTTAGGTTATTTTTATGAAAAACAAGGATATGATATTCAATTTATAGGAATTGAAAAAGGAGTTGAAGACTTAGGGCAAGATCTTATCTGTTCTAAAGGTAATGAAGTAATTGTTATTCAGGCAAAGTGTTGGGCAAAAAATAGGGAAATTAGGGAAAGACATATCTTTCAACTATTTTCTACCACCTTACTTCATAAAATGGAGAACTCTAATAAAAAGGCAAAATACACGAGTATTTTATATACTACTGCCCAATTAAGCCCATTAGCAAGAGATATAGCAGACAAATTAAAAGTTAAGTATGTAGAGTATTTTAGCTTAGATAAAGGATATCCTATGATTAAATGTAATGTAGGAAAGCAGGGAGAAAAAATCTACCATTTACCGTTTGATCAAATGTACGATAAAGTAAAAATATCTGGTGAAGATGAATTTTATGCAAAAACAGTAGAAGAAGCAGAAAATAAAGGTTTTAGACGAGCCTTTAAGTTTAAAGGTTTTTCTTCTTAATAAGCAAAACCCTATTGCAATCAATAGGGTTTTGCTTTATATTTGCTCCATAGGTCTCAAAACCTTAGTAGCGGTAATCCGCAACCGAAACCCTTTGCGGTTTTTTTATATCTAAAATTCGTACTCTTTTGTTTGTTGCCAGCAAATCACAAGAGATTTAGATGTTGAAAAGGTAAAATTTATTTCAATGGTCGAGTGGGCGACTAATACAACACCTTCGGGGAATACGTCCAGCTTACTACTAGGCTTTTGAGCCACTCGACCACCAGTCAATTTCATATGAAATTAACTGCTCATTACTCAAAAAATTAGTAGGTGTCAAAATGACAAATCAAATTTCAACTCAAACTATCTCTTTTTACGGGACGGATCTCATTACTTTAAAAATTGATGATGTGGTTTATACAGCCGTTTTGCCAATCATTAATGCTTTGGGATTAAGTCAAGGTACACAATCAGCCAAACTTCAAAGAAATAAAGAAAAATTCAGTTGTACTCATATGAAAACAACTGGATCTGACGGCAAAACTTACGAAATGCTCTGTATGCCACTTAAAAAACTCAATGGCTGGTTATTTAGCATTAACCCTGAAAAAGTTCGTCCCGATCTGAAAGATCGTGTAATTCAGTATCAAGAAGAATGTTTTGAAGCTCTCTACAATTACTGGCACTTTGGCAAAGCCGAACGCAAAACAACCACAGACGAACGCACAGGCTTACGACAAGCAGTCAGTGCTTTAGTGAGTAAAAAAGGTTTAATCTATTCCGATGCCTACTCACTTATTCATCAGCGTTTTAATGTTGAGCATATTGACGAGCTAACTCCTGAACAAGTGGGAATGGCGGTGGAGTATGTTCACAAAATCTATCTTGAAGGGGAGTTGATCATTGATGAGCCAAAAGAAGAACCTAAACTCGATAAAGAAACCGCTCTTGATCTTGTTAGTTCGTGGTTTGCATTATATAACAGCCTAGATTTACTGGCTCAAGTTTACAGACCGCTCGAATTATTAGGCTCTCGACACGGTGTAATGGCATATACTCACGTAACCGAATATCGAAATAACTTGAGCCTAATGAAACGTTTTCTTGAGCCAATGTTTGAAGGCGTAATGCTAGATCCGTTCAGACAAGCTCACTACTTCAAGGCACTTAAAACTTTACGTGAATATGAACAACGAAGTTTTAGCCTTGCAACGCTTTAATTTGTAATATTTTAAACAAAACCGACCGCTTACCGAAACGTAAGCGGTTTTTTTATATCTCAACAAAACAGGAGCAACTTAATGCGACCAATTCATATCAACAAACAAGTGGCGAAAACCACCTTTCAAATCGACAACTGCGGTAACGCAACCGAAGCCACGATGGAAATTACTCGTGTAGGCGGTAGCGATACCATTGTTTATCCGTCTTTAGAAATGACGGCGGACACGGTAACGTTTATGTGGGACGATGCACTTTATAAAGCACGATCAGGACGTTATCAAGGCATTATCCGCATAGACGGTTGCCAACCATTCTGCGTACCAATTCATCTTGGTTGCAAATGTAATATGGGCAGTAGCGAAAACGGCTACTTTACTTCAAGCGAATGTATGGGGTGTAAATAATGGCAACAAAATACAAATGGCTTAACGGCTATTCAACCAGTTTAAACGCAAAACTATCATCAACAGATGGTCTTTTACCAATTGATGATGCAGCAACATTAGCAACGAAACTTGATGCAGACCACACTTATTTGGTTATCAATGACGGCACAGGTGCGGAAATTGTCAAAGCAATTGCATTTGGTAATCAGGTAAAAATCGAACGTGGAAAAGACGGTACGGAAGCAAAAACCTTTCCGACAGGAAGTTGTGTAAAATGGGAAGTGACAAAACAGGGTGTGACTGAAACGGTCTGTAATAGTGATTTCAGTTGTTGTGATTTTGATGAGAACTGTTGCGGTAAACAGTCAGGTTGTGGGTGTGGTTAAAATAAGCCTCCATATTGGAGGCTTGTTTTTAAATCTAATCCAACAAATCCGCAACATCACTCATATCAGGGGCATAATAGGTATTAAGTAGGATTTTAATATCTTTATGCCCTGATATTTTCGCTAATGTCATTACATCTACTTTTTTAGCTAATCGAGATAGTGCCTCTCGCCTGGTGTCGTGAAAATGCAGATCAAGAAGATCGGTATTTCTCCTTATAATTCTAAACTGGCGATCAATAACTTTAGAGTTAATACCAAAAACAGAATCATCGGACTTAATCTCTTCTAATTGCTTCAAGATGCGGATGGCTTCTTTGGATAATGGAACAATTCTACTTGATCCATTTTTTGTTAAAGGCAAGAATGCAGTACGCTTCTCAAAAGATACATCATCCCACGTTAAGTTGCTGATTTCTCCAGCACGCATAGCAGTTTCAATGGCGAATAAGAATGCAGCAGCAACTCGTTGTCTTAATCCTTTAATGCCGTTACGATATCCACTAAAAGAGATTATTTTTTCAATATCTTCATCAGAAAATCGTTGTGTTCTCGGCTTAGCATTAGCTGGCATTGCTAGACCCATCATCGGGTTTTGCGTGATGTACTTCCATCGCTCATAAGCATAAGTAAATATATTGCTCACGATGGAGATTTCTCTCCTTGCAGTGCTTTCTTTGACATTCTCTAATAGTAGATTAAGGTAAGTTTCTAGATCTGCTGTGGTAATATCAGCAATATACTTATCAACCAACCACCCATGATGAGTAATAAGTCTGTTGATTCGATTGTATTCTTGTTTGATTGCGCGCTTAGTAGGTGTTACCTCTTTTTGATAACGTCTGATCACATCAATAAAAAGCGTATCTGGCTGAAGCCCCTTTTTCTGCAATTCAATTTTATTTTCTTCCTCAATTCCCCATAGTGTTGCTTCTGTTTTACTTTTAAAAGTAGCAGATTTTCTAATACCGTTTTTAGACACTTCAACACGATATTTATCTCCTCGTTTTCGTATTGTAGCCATAATATCCCCCTCTTGTTTGGCGTAATTTTGGCGTAATTCATTCCTAAAAATACCCAAAAATACCTAAAAAGTAAACAAAATAAGAAATGAAAAAAGCAATATTATGAAAGCAAAAAGGTTATTTTATCTAATAAAATCAAGTGGTTATAGTAGGTTTTGGAGGTTGGGTAGGATTTGTATGAAAAATACAGTATGCGTGAATGTTGCACCTCTCTGTTTCGCAAACGATTGGCTTGCGACAACGAAGCTAAAAATACGCTTTTTTTATAAAGAGTCAAGTATAAATTAGTCAAATGAAGTGAAATGACGAAGGATTAAACAAATAAGATGAGTAAGCGGTTAATTTGTCAAAAGAAATCGCAAATAACTTGCAGAAATTAACCGCTTGGTTGGGGTTATGAAAATTATTCCGCTTTCTCTGTTGGTGCTTGTTTATGAGCTGCCATTTTTTGACGAATTTCACGGCGTTGTTTAGAGAGCTCTGCGTTACGAATCATATAATCATCAACACGGTTTTCATAGTCATCACGCATATTGGCAATGATCGCACGAATTTCATTCACGCTCATAGAATCGTTGATATATTGTGAGAGGTTATCAAGTAACAATACGCGTTTTTGGTTATCGCGAATTTTACGGTCGTTATCAGCCGTTTCACGATGTAATTTATTCTTTAAGCGGTATAAATGCACATAATCTAACATATCTTGGAAAGATTGTTTTTTTACATCAGCCATAGAAAGATCCTCTAAATTAAAGATAGAAATAAAAACACTATAAATCCTAGACCTTTTAAATCCATTCGTCAAAAACTTTTACAGCAGATTATGCATTTGCATAAATAAACATCAAAAAAAGTGAAAAAAGCCGAGGAAAACAAAGCGATTATTGAGAAAAAATGATACACTCAAATCATTTAAATCTACGTCACTCCATAAAGCAGGGTATTTGCTAATGCATTCTGATATTCATTCCGGCGCAAACTCGCAACGAGAATTTGCAGCCATTGATCTCGGCTCAAACAGTTTTCATATGATCGTAGCACGTATCGTGAACGGATCGATTCAAGTGCTTTCTCGTCTTAAGCGAAGAGTGCGTTTAGCTGATGGTTTAGATGAAAATCGTATTTTAAATCAAGCGGCTATTCAACGTGGCGTGGATTGTTTAGCTTTATTTGCTGACCGGTTACAAGGTTTTGCGCCTGAAAATGTGAAAGTGGTTGGTACTTATACATTACGCCGTGCTTTAAATAACCAAGAATTCTTGGATCAAGCCAAAAAAGTTTTTCCGTATGATATTCAAATTATTTCAGGACAAGATGAAGCACGTTTAATTTATTCCGGTGTGAGTCATACCCAACCCGAAAAAGGACGAAAGTTCGTGGTTGATATCGGCGGTGGTTCCACAGAAATGACTATTGGCGATGAGTTTCAACCGCTCCGCGCAGAAAGCCGACACATGGGGTGCGTCAGTTTTGCTAAGCGTTTTTTTCCACAAGGGGAATTAACACGTGAAAGATTCCAAGCCGCTTATCAGCTGGCAATGGAAAAAATTGAGGATTTAGAAGCGGATTATCGTGCGTTAGGCTGGCAACATGTATTAGGTTCATCCGGCACCATTAAAACGGTATCGAAGGTGCTTATTGCTAACGGTTATCGTGATGGCGTCATTAACGAAAAACGGTTACAAGCGATTATTCATAACTGTTTAAAATTTAATTCGTTACACGATATTCAATTAAAAGGTTTGCTTGAAGAACGTGCGGATGTGTTAATGCCGGGGCTGGCTATTTTGTTGGCACTTTTCCATACCTTTAAAATTGAAAGTATGCGATATTCTGATGGCGCATTACGTGAAGGCGTAATGTATGGCTTGGAAAAAGCCTTTCAAGTTGATGATATTCGTCAGCGTACCGCAGAGTCCCTTGCACTCCAGTTCAACTTAGATCGTGCCCAAGCTTATCGAGTAGAGCAAACGGCGTTGCGCTTATTTGATCAAGTTCAATTGTGGAAAAATCGCCGTCAAATTCCCGAACTACGTGAAATGCTCAAATGGGCGAGTGTATTGCATGAAATCGGTATTGTTATTAACCATAATAATATCAATAAACATTCTGCCTATATGATTGCAAATAGCACTTTAGCCGGGTTCGATGCGGAACAGCAAAATTTATTAGCCACCTTAATGCGCTATCATTTAAAAGGTTTTAAGCGCAGTGATATTCGTAGCACAAATCGCTACCAGTATCGGGATATTATGACTTTATTACGTTTGTTCCGTTTAGCGGTTTTATTAAATCGTTCTCGACAAGCCACACATTCATCGCAAAATTTAGCGTTAGAAATTACGTCGGATTATTGGCAGTTACAGTTTGATGAAGATTTCTTAACGCAAAACCCGCTCATTTATGCTGATTTACAAGAAGAACAGAAAGTATTGAATGCCATCGGCTTTGATTTACAAGCGGTTTAAATGGTCGAATATTTTGCAAAAAAGGCACGAAAGTGTCTTTTTTTGTTATGAGCGAAGATAAAATTTGATCCACTTCTCATTTTTCATGATTTCTTCTTGTTATTTTTCCTCAAAAAATTTACTCTAGTAGTGTTGAAGTAGAACTTCAAATGAATTCATTTTGGAGTAAATCAACTCCACTTTAATTAAGGATACAATATGTTACTAGGTGATCTTTCTCGTGCAGATTATGCTAAATCGCTCCCTCCTGTCTTTGCTCGTCTTTGCGAAAAACTGAAATCGCTTGACTTAGCTAATCTTCCGTTAGGCTGGCAAGATTTAGAAGACGGGATTCGAATGAACGTGATGGAATTTGAAACCACGCCTGCGGAGGAGAAAAAAGCGGAAATGCATCGAAAATTTATTGATATTCAACTCCTCATTTCCGGCACAGAGATGATTGAGTATGGATTATCAGAACCTGATCTAACAAAGTTTGATGAATATCGAGAAGAAGATGATTACCAATTAACAGAGATGATCGAACATAAAAATGACTTGGTACTTCAACCTAATATGTTTGCGATTTTTCTGCCTTACGAACCACACAAACCAGGGAATAGTGTAAATGGCAAAAACGCACAACTAAAAAAATTAGTAGTAAAAGTGCCGGTTACCCTTTTATAACGAAAGGAGGCCAATAATGTCTGCCCGAGGAAAAATTCTGGATACCATAGGCGCATTACAAACCAGCTTAACAAAAACCGAAAAGAAAATTGCGGCAGCGATTCTTTCTCAGCCACAACTGTTAAATCAATGTTCTTTATCAGAAGTTGCGACTCAACTTGATGTCGGCGAAGCTACGTTCATTCGCTTTTGCCGTACATTAGGTTATAAAGGCTATACGGATTTCAAATTAGATTTAGCGATTGAGTTGGCAACACAAGAAAAAGATAAACGTGTATTGCTTGAAACGGATGTTCTAGAGCAAGATACGTCTCGAGAAATTGGAGCTAAGCTTCAAACCAGTCTAAACAATGTCATCAGTGAAACATTGAATTTATTAGATTTTGATGAATTAGAGAAAGCTGTTCAAGCATTGAAAAAAGCAAAACGTATTTTTATCTTTGGCTCAGGTGCATCAGGTTTAACCGCAGAAGATTTTAAATATAAATTAATGCGAATTGGTTTTCAGGTTGATGCAATCAGTAATAACCACTTCATCTATATGCAAGCCGTTTTGCTGAAACCAGATGATGTCGTGATAGGCATAAGCCATTCCGGCTATTCAGAGGAAACTAATCGAGGTTTGCGCTTAGCAAAAGCAAATGGCGCAACAACCATTGCTTTAACGCATAATCTTCGCTCGCCGATTACTGATGTTGCTGATTACGTGCTTATTAACGGCAATCGACAAGGACAGATACAAGGCGACTCGTTAGGCACAAAAATGGCGCAACTTTTCGTATTAGATTTGATTTATATCTTGCTTGTTCAAAGTGATCTTGAATTTGCGTTACAACAAAAACAACGAACGATGGATATTATTTTAGAATATCGTTCGAAACAGGCATCAAATGACCTAAATATCGCAACATTGTAACGCTAGATAAAATTCCAAGCGGTTTAATTTGTAAAAAATCTTGCAAATTAAACCGCTTGTTATTTGCAATGCAAAACGTTTTCGCTAGAATGGAACCACTTTCATTTAAAAAAGAGGCAAACACAATGACACAAGTTTACAATTTCAGCGCAGGTCCGGCAATGATGCCGAAAGCCGTTTTAGAACAAGCACAAAAAGAGCTTTTAAACTGGCAAGGTCAAGGCACTTCAGTGATGGAAGTGAGCCACCGTGGCAAACTTTTTATGGAACTGATTGCAGAAGCAGATAAAGATTTCCGCCAATTATTTAATATTCCAGATAACTACAAAATTTTATTCTTACAAGGTGGTGCAAGAGGGCAGTTTGCGGCAATTCCAATGAACTTAATTGGCGCAAAAGGCAAAGCGCTCTATTTAAATAGCGGTCATTGGTCTGGTATGGCTGCAAAAGAAGCACGTAATTTCTGTGAAATTGACGAGCTTAACGTAACCGAAAAAGATGAAAATGGCGTGATTTCTATTACACGCACCGATTTCAGCGACATCACCGAGCAATACGACTATGTTCACTATTGCACCAACGAAACCATTACCGGTGTTCAATTTAAAGAGGTTCCAAACGTAGGCAATGCGGTATTAGTGGCAGATATGTCATCTGATATTTTAGCAAGCCGTATCGACATCAGTAAATTTGGCTTAATTTATGCAGGTGCACAGAAAAATTTAGGGCCGGCAGGCATTACGATCGTGATCGTGCGTGAAGATCTCATCGGCAAAGCACGCCAAGCAACCCCTTCTATTTGGAACTATGAAACACAAGCTAACGCAGACTCAATGATTAACACACCACCAACATTTGCGTGGTATCTCTGCTCATTGGTGTTCAAACATTTATTAGCGGAAGGTGGCTTAGACACCGTTGAAAAACGCAACCAAGCAAAAGCGGAAAAACTTTATCAATACTTAGATAACAGCACCTTCTACCGCAACTATATTGCGAAGCCAAACCGCTCAGTAATGAACGTAACCTTTAGCACCGATAACGATGAACTGAATGCAAAATTCGTGGCAGAAGCGACTGCTTGTGGTTTACAAGCCTTAAAAGGACATAAAGTGTTAGGCGGTATGCGTGCTTCCATCTATAACGCAATGCCGATTGAAGGCGTTGAAGCATTAATTGCTTTTATGGATAAATTTGCAAAAGAGAATGCATAAATCTCAAACTCTCTCCCTGATTTTGCTTCTAAACGAAGCAAAATCTGTCCCTTTCCCGTAAGGGGTGAGGGTTGTACAGTACAATAGGGGGAGGAAAATAACCTCCTAACAAACCATCATCAAAGGATCGCTATGCAATACATCAACATTGCCAATGAAGGCGTAAAATCGCTTTCACCTTACCAAGCAGGTAAACCGATTGAAGAACTTGAACGAGAACTCGGTATTACCAACATCATCAAACTTGCCTCAAATGAGAACCCATTTGGCTTTCCGGAAAGTGCAAAACAAGCGATTATCAACCAACTTAACGATCTCACTCGCTATCCGGACGCAAATGGTTTTGAATTAAAAGCCGCCGTATCAAAAAAATTTGGCGTAGCGCCAAATCAAGTGACTTTAGGCAATGGTTCAAATGACTTATTAGAGCTGTTTGCTCATACTTTTGCTGGCGAAAAAGATGAAATTATCTATTCCCAATATGCGTTTATTGTGTATCCTCTTGTAACCAAAGCGATCAACGCTGTGGCGCGTGAGATCCCAGCAAAAAATTGGGGACACGATTTAGAGGGCTTTCTTGCGGCAATCAATGAAAAAACCAAACTGATTTTTATCGCCAACCCAAACAACCCAACAGGTAATTTTTTAACGGAAGCAGAAGTCGATCGCTTCTTAGCAGAAGTGCCTGAAAATGTGATTGTTGTGTTAGACGAAGCCTATACCGAATTTACTGCAGAACACGAGCGGTTAAATTCTTTTGGATTATTACAAAAATACCCGAACCTCATTATCTCTCGTTCGCTTTCTAAAGCCTACGGCTTAGCTGGCTTACGTATTGGTTATGCGGTGTCTAACCCTGAAATTGCCGATTTACTGAACCGAGTTCGCCAACCGTTTAACTGTAACAGCCTTGCATTAGCCTCAGCTGTTGCCGTCATGAATGATGACGAATTTGTCAAAAAAGTTGCCGAAAATAACCGCTTGGAAATGGCTCGCTACGAAGCATTTTGCCAAGCACAAGGTTTAGAGTATATCCCTTCCAAAGGTAACTTTATTACGATTGACTTCAAACAACCGGCAGCGCCGATTTATGAAGCCCTATTGCGTGAAGGCGTGATTGTCCGCCCAATCGCTGGTTACGGTATGCCAAATCATCTCCGTATCAGTATTGGTTTACCAGAAGAGAACGACCGTTTCTTTAAAGCCTTGATTAAGGTATTAAAGAACTAAGATTGTTAGGGAATTTTACTAGACAAAGCAACTATTCCCCGTTAGGATTGGGCTATTTTGAATAGCCCTTTTATTTTATGAACCAAGTCATTCAACCTATCGAACATCATCCTTTTGCACCGATTTTACCGCCTAATGCAACGGTGGCGATGGTCGGTACTTTTCCACCGACCAACGAAAAACGCTGTATGCAATTTCATTATCCTAATTTCCAAAACGATATGTGGCGGATTATGGGGCAAATATTTTATGGCGAGAGCGATTATTTCCGAGTAGGGGAAGAGAAACGTTTTGATCCGGTTCGGATCGAGGCGTTTTTACACGAAAAGGGCATTGCGCTTTGTTCTTCGGCAAAAACGGCTATTCGCTTAAAAGGGAATGCAGCAGATAAAGATCTAAAAATTGTTGAGCCTATTGATATGGACGAGTTGTTAGTTAAGTTACCTAAATTACAATGGCTGTTTACTACGGGCGGTTTGGCGACAGAAACGTTGTTAGGTTTGTTGGCGGAAAAGGTTAAAGCGCCTAAAACCAATGAATGTGTGCCTTACCCTTATTCTGCTGACCGATCACTTTATCTTTATCGTTTGCCTTCTACTTCTCGAGCCTATCCGCTTAAATTTGAGAAGAAGGTGGAGGCATATCGTCAATTTTTTAAACATGCAGGGTTAATTGATGAAGTATGATTTACACACGCACACAACGGCTTCAGATGGCTTACTTAGCCCGACAGAATTAGTGTTAAGAGCCGTGGAGCAAGGTGTTGAGATGCTGGCAATTACCGATCACGATACGGTTGCCGGTATTGCGGAAGCGAAAAAGGCGGCAGAAAACCAACCAATCCAATTGATCTCTGGGGTTGAAGTTTCAATTGTTTGGCAAGATAAAAATATTCACTTAGCCGCTTTAAATGTGGATGAGCAAAACCCTCAACTTTTAAAACTTTTAGAAAAACAAGCATTCTATCGAGAGCAACGAGCGGTCGAAATTGGTGAAAAACTTGCAAAATTAGGTATTCCTGACGCTTATGAAGGTGCAAAAGCCTTAGCCAGTGGAGAAGTGACACGTGCCCATTATGGTCGTTTTTTGGTTGATAATGGCTATGTTCGGAATGTTGAACACGCCTTTAAGAAGTATTTAAGCGGTGGAAAGCCAGCTTATGTGAAACCGATGTGGTGTGATTTAGAAACAGCCATTGATACCGTACATCTTGCCGGTGGTGTCATTTCGATTGCACATCCATTACGCTATAAAATGACGGGGCGTTGGCTTCGCCGTTTGATTACTGCCTTTAAAGAAGCAGGTGGCGATGGTATTGAAGTGGCAGGCTGTGGGCAAACACCAGACCAACGACAACAAATTGTACGTTGGGCAACGGAATTTGATTTATACGCTTCAGCAGGTTCAGATTTCCATTACCCAACGGGCTGGATCGAATTAGGTAAGGGGTTGGAATTACCTCAAACGTGTAAGCCGATTTGGTCTTGCTTTTGTTAAAGGTTTACCATTTATTAGCGGCCTGTTGGTCGCTTTCTCTTCCTTCAATCCAACGGTCGCCGTGGTCGGTGGTTTCACGCTTCCAGAATGGCGCTTTGGTTTTCAGATAGTCCATAACTACTTTCAAACACCTTTAAAAACAATGGTTTATATAAAAAACAATGTGTTATAAGGTAAATAAATGGGGAAATAAGGTAAAATAAGGGGGCGAATACAGCCACTAAACAGCCACCTTATTTTAAGTTTTCTAGCGGATTTAACGTTACAGCAGTTTCTAAATGTGATGGTGCAAAATGTGCATAACGCATAGTCATCTGTATGTCAGAATGCCCTAGAATATCTTTTAAGACTAAAATATTGCCCCCATTCATCATAAAATGGCTTGCAAATGTGTGACGAAAAATGTGAGTAGCCCGGCCTTTCGGAAGTTTTATACCACTCCCCATAATGACTTTATGAAGATTAGAACGAATAATATAGGGTGGATTGAATATTTTCCCTGTACGCTTCGGAATCATTTCAAATAATGATTTACTGATTGGCACGCTTCTATTCTTCTTACTTTTCGTATTCGTGAATGTTAATTTATAAGGGACAATTTGTGATGAATGTAGATTTTCAACTTCGCCCCAACGAGCACCAGTGGCAAGGCAAATCCTAGCCATTACTCCGGAATCATAATCTAATGAATCAATCTCTTTTAAAAGCGGTGTAATTTGTTCGCTTCGTAAAAAGAATATTTCAGATTCTGATTCTTTCAGTTTTGTAAGAGCAGATACAGGGTTATCGCCACTAAATTTACCTAAATTCGCTAAAGTATTAAACATTGCTCGCAAATGTGCTAAATCCGTGTTAATAGATTTGGGTTTAGCGGCAACACCTTGAATACGTCCAATTTTTCCAGCCAGTCGATTACTACGATATTCGGCAAGTAAAAGTGGAGTAACCTGATTTTCGTTAGGATTACCTAAATCGTTAGCAATACGTTTAAGCGAATTAAATACATGATCGCCACTAGTAATACCTCTGCCGTGTAACTCATACCAATCATTAACTAACTCTAATAATGGTCGAAAACGTTTTCGGGTAGAGGTAATTTCGATATTCGCTAATGGATTCTTTGCAGCATTAAAAAAACGGCTCGCTTCCCCTTTGGTATCAAACCAACGGCGAATACGCTTACCGTCTTTATAAAACTCAGCTAACCATTTTCCGTTTTTAGTATTGTCTTTACGAACAGACATTATTTAATCTACCAAACTAGCTTTTAATAACCTCACGAATCGGAGAATGAAAACCTTTTTTGCTTAACAAGTCACTAAATGTAATTTCTTTGCTGGGGCGATTACATTTTTTCTTCGATGCGGAAATAGACCCATCGTTACAAACAAATTTACCGCCGGAACAATGCGAAATACCACCTTTTTTACCGGAACACGGTTGGCGACCACGTTCAGCCATAGCTGAATCAGCAACAATTATTAAAGATGTAGCGAGTAGAATAGAAGAAATAAATTTTTTCATAGTGTTATCCTTTAATCGATATTAAAAAATGATGATTAGAATGTCTTTGCTAATTCAATAAATTCAGGAACTGAATATTTCTTTTTATCAAGAGTAATTTTTGTTCTAATTGCATTAATACGAATAATCACATCTTTTTGTTTTAAATCTTTACCAAAAAGTGCAGTCACCTCTTTTGTATCGGGATACCCATATAAACCAGAGCAAATTAAAGTATATTTCATATTGTTAGATGGTAATGACTTATCGAAATAATCACCAAAGATAGAAAATGAGATTTCTCTTTCTGAAAAAGGGAATATAACGGTTCTACTTTCATTTCTAAGATGATATGCAAGTAATTCGGATTGTCTAACCTTTTCATTATGCTCTTGAATTTCCTCATAAATAAGAGTACGTTTTTTCTCAATAGTAGAAAAGAAAGTATCTTTGCCTAATATATTTATAAGTAATTCATCAATATCATAGTATCTTTTACTTTTGTATAATAACGCAGTATTAATACTTGCAAGGTCAAGGAGATATTCTTCACCTTTAATATTTCTACAAACTAATTTTTCATATCCCTTTGAATTTAATCCATATTGATAACATGAATGTTCTTTACTTCTAGGTTCAGAATCTAATCGGCAGGATATAGTAAAGGGTTTTCCTTTCCATAAAGTATAAAAATCCTTAATAGGCTTCTCTGTTTTTTTAGATGAATCATCAAATATATTATGTTTTTCAGGTACTAGCTTATTTTTTAATTCAATAATATTAAATCGGCAACAAAGGAAAGTAATAATGATCCAAGAAATTACAATGGTTGTATCATTAAATTGAAAAATTTCCTGAATGATGCAAGTAATTAAGAAGCCGATTAAGAGATTTTTTTTCATTCCTTTAACCTAACTTCTTAATTTTCATCTGTGAAAACTCGACTTTTCCATGAATAGTTAGTTTTCCCTCATTTTCTTTAGTGATTTCCCATGGGTGGTAGAATTGATTATCGGAAATTACCAGTAATTTATCGCCAGCGAGCTGTAAACGTTTAACATATAACATGTCGTTGTAGCTAAACACATAAATTCCATCACCTTGGTACATCGGTTTATTAGTATCGACAAACAGCAAATCACCACTACAAATAGTCGGCTCCATGGAATCGCCGGTTACATTAATAATCGCAAGCCCTTGGCTATTCGAACGTTGGAATAGCTGTGCAAAATATGACGGCTCAAATTCAATTGCATGAGTGAGTTCAGCCAAATCACCAACAAACGCCCCATTTCCAGCAGAAGCGAAAACATCAAGCACTTCTAATCGAATGTTACTATCTTGATGTTCACTATAAGCGGTCGATTTTTCTGCAAGATTTGCAAAATCGGGCGCATCCCCTTTTCCTGTTTTCAGCCATTCAACTGACACACCTAGCGCATCTGCGATTTCTAAAATGTATTTTGGGTTTAATGTTTCACCACGAATAATTTTCCCAATAGCACCTTGAGTAATATTAATTCTCGCAGCCAATTCACTTTGAGATGTTTTTGATGCTTGTAAAACGGCTTTTAGTCTTTGACTTAATGTTGTCATTTCATACCTCAATAATATTTTAAGTAAAAATTTAATACTAAAGTATCACATAAGCAATCAGAAAAAAGTATTAGTAAAATACAAAAGTGCTTGCAATATTAATACTTAGGTATTAATATTGCGACACTTAAGTAACAGGGGATGAAAATGAATACAAAAATTAAAGAAGCTATTGAGTATTGTGGCTCAAAAATTGCACTAGCAAGAGCCTGTGGAGTGACTCATGGCGCAGTTAATAAATGGCTTAAAGGCGGTGGTATCGACAGCAAGTATTTACTCAGAATTGAGCAAGCCACCGAAGGCAAAGTGACAATTAGAGAAATTTGTGAGGAGTTGGAGAATGAAAACAGAATTTAAAGAACATCAAATCGTCATCCAGTTAGGTACAGCCACCCCAGCAGTAACTTACACAAAGTTCGCAGAAATGGTCGGAATGTCCGAAGAATGGGTAAAGGAACAGGTTGCTAAAGGTAATATCCCGATTATGCCAAAGAAAGGAAAAGAAAAACCTTTAGTGAATTTAGCCCTTTACTGGCAAATAGCACTAACTCAACCGTATTAGGAGTTTGTATGGCAGAAGCAATAAATAGCGATTGTGTGTTACATCCGTTAATACAACAGGAATTAAAAAAAGCCCGTAAGCGGATAAAAAAATACATTCAAATGGGCGTAATTGTAAAAGGCGATGTAGCAAGTCTAGCAAGACTTGGACTACAGCAAAAAAAAGATTTCGATGAATATCAAAAGAAACAAAAATCGACACAACAAAAAGCACAAGCTCTGCAACGCTTAGAGCAAAAAGCAAAGATTGCTGGTGGGTTGATATGAATAAATCATGTTCTAAGCAACAACAAATTAATCTGTTGGAAATCCGCTATGAAGTAGCAAAACGTAATTGCAATAGTTTTTCAGCTCGTTTTAGTCGAACTGGAAACCCACAAGATCAGCAACGTTATTGCTACTACGCAGACGCGGCGAAATTTTATTTAAATCAACTTACGCAATTAAAAGGTGGCATCAAATGGCATTAATACACATTAATCAATACCAAATACAAAAAATAGATAACCGGTATCAATTATCTGAAAAAGGTGTCGTGATATTTGATACAGCAAATTTAGATAGAGCGCTAAATAAACTGTTTGATGTTTGGAAAAAAGAAAATAAAGAAATGCTATGCGACATCACAAAAAAAGCAGATTTAAAAATAACCATAACAAGCAGATGAGAAAAATATTAAAACAAGGCTACACGCACATTTATCCGAAGTGGCAAGCCCCGAGCGGAAAAATTTACCGCATTGAGTATTATGAGCTACGCAGAAAGTACGTGTTATTTGTGGATAACGATGAAGTTATCGCAAACAGTGAAAGTGATGTGCTATTACTGTACTTACTTAAACATGAACTTGGATGGTGGGGAAATTTAAAATATCTCCTTACCCTAAAAGACCGACAGAACATTAATTTGCTTGAAAAAGCATTTTGTTTAACTTTTAATGGAGTTCTTATCAGATGAATCATAATGATTGGATTCTTACCACAAGCGAAGCAACGGAAATTGGTATCACTCCGTTGATGACTGTTGTACAAGATAATTCTGCAGAAGAACCCAATCATCATTATTTATATCAAGCAACCCCTTCAATGCAGGGCAAGACGATGGTTCAGCATGAACTTTTTGAGCTTGACCCTACTCATTTTGACTTACGCCAATCTTACTTTGACCGCCTGCCGTTAGCGTTAGCGGACTACTTCGGGCGAGCCTATAAAAACAAACTCAAAACATTAAGCACCAATGACACCGCCGACTGGTTCAAACGAGAAATGGCTATCAAAATGCCACGTATTCAAGCCGTACTAGACCAGTATTGCGATGTTTTTACGTTCTTGCGCCAAGGTCAGCAAGATTTAACCTTTTTAGCGGAGCTGGACGAAGATGTTTACTTTGAAGCCGGTGTAACCACGGAACAAGCGGTCAAAAAAATCAAAAAAAACGCTGAACGTTTAGGTGTAAAGTTCCCGATGCATATTAGCCGCTTGGAAAACAGTGGTCGTTATTTAAAACAGCATGGCGTGCGCCCGATTGCTTATCAATCTAAAGAGCAAATCCAAGAGATTGCGCTTGCCGTTGCCTATCAGTTGCGCCAGCTACAAGAAAACACCTTAGCGCAAACACATCATAAAGCCGTAGATAGCGATACTGCTTTTGCTGTGTTGCTTGATTGCTATCGCCAAATGCAAGCTAAAGTGAATGAATTAGAAATCGATGCACCTTATCAACGTAAAGCGAAAAAAGGCAACATCACTCCGGAAGAACTTGAAACAGGCTTTCTAAAAATGGTTTGCGAAAAATGGTGGGCGCGTAAATTGTCCATCATTGCCAAGCGCATGAAAGAGCATCTTGCCATTGCTTGCGGTATGGTAAACACCTTAAGACCGTACTGTTCAAATGCACGCTTGCGAGAATTTACCGAACAACGCAAAGCGAATATTGAATACATTCGAGCGATGATCATTACCAATATCGCCGAGCCGGAGGAACAGCTTTCTTTATTTGATAGCTGGTTAAAATCCGCATCAAATCCAAAAATTAAGCGACTAGAGTTGCTTACCCGCATGAACGGCTATGAAAAATACGCCGATGAACAAGGGCATGAAGGGTGGTTCATTACCTTAACCGCACCATCTAAATATCACGCCATGTTATCCAAAACGGGCAACATTAACCCGAAATGGAACGGTGCAAGCCCTCTCGAAACACAGAAATACCTTGTTGGTATTTGGGCGAAAATTCGAGCCAAATTAAACCGTGAAGGTGTGCAAACCTATGGCTTTAGAGTTGCAGAGCCTCACGCAGACGCAACGCCGCACTGGCATTTAATTTTGTTTACTCGCCCTGAAGACATGGACAAGCTACGCCAAATCATTTTGAGCTATGCGCTAGCACAGGACGGCACAGAAGCCGGTGCAAAAAAATACCGTTGCAAATTTAAACGCATTGATAAAAAACAAGGGACAGCAACGGGTTACCTGATCAAATACGTTTCTAAAAACATTGATGGCTTCGGTATGGATGGCGATTTATCCGATGAAGCCAACATTTCAGTCAAAGAAAACGCAGCAGCCGTGCAGGCATGGTCAACTTTATGGGGTATTCGCCAATTCCAACAGCTAGGCAACACCCCCGTCAGTGTTTGGCGTGAATTGCGCCGTTTGGGCGATATGGAAATAGAAGATGAACAACTTGAGGCATTGCGCCAATTTGCTAACGAAGGCGATTGGCAAGGCTTTACGCAAACATTAGGCGGCGCATTGGTTAAACGTGCGGATTTATTCGCTCGTTTAGTTTACGCGCCACGCATTGACGAAAACGGCAATGCGGCCTACACAATGTACAAAGAAGAATCATTAAAAGTGAATGGATTAATAAATCCGTTTACCGGCGCACGTGTTACAACGCGTCTAAAAGACTGGAAAATCGGCGTGAAGCCTCGAAATTGGGACGAGTTACAACAGCAAAAGAAACTCGCCAATGCAACACCAGAAGAGAAAGCCAAAATAAAAGCAACCCAACTCGAAAAGTTAGGGTTTAACGCAGAGGCTCAAGCCTTATTGGGCGATCTCATCGCCCCTTGGACTTGTGTCAGTAACTGTACGGGGTTAAAAAACGTACAAATTAGTGAACAAGAAAGAAATCGTTTAAGAAATGAACTGTTAGTAATGCGAGGGCGAATTACTGAACAGCAAATAGACGATTTATTGAACGGAAAATCATTACCACTAGGCACTTTCGGCGGTATAAAAATGAGCGTCACATATAGCCGTGGGCGATTGATTGAGCATAAAGAATATATTTATCAGTAAAGGACTGTATATGTTTGTACTCGAAGATGGATTGAATGGAAAACCAGTTAAATTAGCGAATGGTTGTAAAGGATTTATTATCTGTAAATACCCAGAAGATTTTGAATATCCATTAGTAGGCTATTGGATTGGAAAAGATGGAGGTAAAAATAAATGTTATTGGGATTTGAAAGGAGTCTGTTCGATTTTGTTTAAGCCTTTTAATATTGTAGATATGTGGGATGAAGATAAATAACTATGGTTGGGTTGGTGGTTATGAAACGCAGTTGCATAAGATATATAGTCGGGCGTTCGGAAGAATATTTGAAAAATAACACACTGCCGGAATCCGTTGATTTAAGTCGTGCCGGTCTATTTTGGGAAGATGAGCTTGCCGACTTTGTTCTTCAGCATTTAGCACAGGACGCTTTAACCGCCGGGTTAGTTGTTTATGATGAAGATTCATTTTTTACTACGTACTGCTGGCCCGAAGCATATGGCGGCAAACGCACCGATGAATTTATGCTAATTGATAAAGCGCTTTATCATAAAATTAAAGTGTATTTTTAAAATTTTATCCTGTTTTTATTGTTGGCTAACATTGAAAAACAGGATAAAAAACTAGAAAAAAGGATAATTTATGCAAATTACTAAAACAAAGCCGCCGGAAGAATGGAGTGGAGCATATTTATTAGAATGTACTCATTGTCTTGGACGAGCATATATCGACTATTTGATGTATTGTAATTTTATTAAAGATATGCCGGACGGCAGAGTAAAAATTAAAGTGTTTGGTTCTAGATTCTCAATGACTGGTAGCAGAATCAGATATGTTGATAAAACAAGAATATGTGAATCAAGCATACTAGATAAATTTAATTTGGCTTGGCGAAAACAATAAGGATTTTAATATGAACGAAAATACTATTAATCTTAATCAAATCGAAAACTGGTTTAAAACGGCAGTACCAAGCCCAACAATTGATAGTCAGCGCGTACAAATCAGTTGTCATTTTGAAGAAGTAGCCGAAATGCTGGAATGTTTAGGATTGTTTGAAGGACTTTTTTGTGCCGGCCATAAACTTTTTGAACTATCAGCACATTTGAGAAAATTTGATAATAACAATAAGTTTATTGAGCACTTGAGCGAAAAAGAAAAAATTGAATTGCTAGACGCACTTTGCGATCAGATTGTAACAGCGATTGGCGTGGCGCATATGTTTGGATTTAATATCCAAGGAGCACTGAAAGAAGTCGCTGATAGCAACGACAGTAAATTTGAGGATGGCAAGCCAGTATTTAATGACTACGGCAAAATTGAAAAAGGTAAGCATTATTTCAAGCCAAATCTTGAGAGGTTTGTTTAGACTTGGGGTGGCGTATGAATATATTAAAAGAAGATATTATTTTTTTGCAAATGAAAACGGATTTTTTAATAATGATATTGAAAATCATAAATTAAATTTAATTATTGAAGCTGGTGATGTTTGTAAAGGAATAAGAGATAAAAACCAAACCCTTATTAAAAAAGGAATAGGAGGAGTAATAATTTATTGTGTGATTTTATACTCAATGCGGACAAATTATAAAAGCAGACAGAATAATAATTATGTTTTCACGTTTTCAAAAAAAAAGCTAATTTGGGATTTAGATTTAATTCTGAAAATTTTTCAGAATCTTTGGACAATGCAATTAATGAGAAATATACTCCAGCTGAAAGATTCAAAGAACTATTTGGGGTACAGGCGTGATTTTTTATTCGAATAAAAAGGGCTTTCGCCCTTTTTTATTTATATCGGTGATAAAACTCGCACAAAGCTTTAATACCTGATGTTCTGTTATCGCCAAGTTCCGATAAAATCGCGTCAAATTCAATGGCAAGATCAGTCGGTAATGATAAGCCGATTTGTTTTACTTTGCCGCTTTCACGCATTTTTTTTGTGTGCGCTTTTGCTGCTGCAGAGCGTAAATTTTTACTATGTTCTGTTTTTGCATTTGCCATTTTTAATTTGCCTTTTTTTATCAGATTGATTATGATTGGAGCCGTTGGGGGGAGTACCAGTCCCCCCGCAGGGTTATCTACCTAACTAGTAAGCGTTTGTGCTTACCGCTAAAAAGATAACTAGGATTGCAAGCTTAAAGAACATATCCTAGCTCCATTTGTAAGCCCCACTCTATACAGCGTGGGGTTTGCTGTTTCTAGCACCTTGCTAGATGTGATTATTATAATCTAGATTATAATAACAAAGCAAGAATTTTTTGCAAATTTTTCAATAAAAAAGCCCGCTTATTGCGGGCTTTTTGTTATGCAAGATTAGGGTTGTCGGAACCGATTATTTTTAATAATTCATTTTTGTCGGCGTTGGATAATTTGCCAAGTAAATATTTGATTAAACCGTCTTTGGTTAATTTGCTTGATGTCGTCGTATGGCTAAATTCTAGGTTCATCACGAATTTATGACCACAATCCGGATTTTTACAAGTACAATACAGTTTTTTTAAATTGCTGTGCATACGTTCAGTCTTGGTTACAACGGCTTTAGAGCCACAATCGCAATAAATATCTAAAATTTTAGCCATAATATCAAAACCTTTATAATTATTTAACTGATTGAATAATATAGCAAATTTAGCTAATTTTTGATATGAATTTCTTACTCAGTTTCCGCTTTTTTAAACTTGACTTGTAGCGATTTTCTGATTTCAAAATCGCTATTAATGGCTTCTTCAATTATCTCCTGTAACGGTATTACTTCATCAAGTTGGTAGGCTTCGCGGTATTTTAACGGATCCCCTAATCCGCCGGTATTATTCGGGATAATACCGCCTAAACCGGGTGGAAAACGGTGAGCCGTTAGCACATCTTGAGCAGATATATTCTTAATATTAGCAAACTCGTCTTTTGTACCGGTGTCGCCGATAGGAATCAGTTTTACACCATCGGGTTTACCGTCGGGAATATTGATAAACATAGATTTAAAGTTACCGACACCTTTTGTTTTTTCTATTTTTTCTCTTACTTCATTTTCCATTTCTTCCGACATATCCGGGTCAGTCGCATAAAGAATAAATCCCATATGCGCCCCGTTACTAAAATAACGGCGACGAAATACTGTTGCATCTGAATTTAATAATGCAGACTGAATACCGCCGACATAATCCGGCGACCCGTAAACCTGTTGCATCGGGTCATACAGCTTAATAAAAATAATATCTTTTGCATCATATTGATAAATTTCCGAAGCCGTATCATATAACGATTTTTTCATCAGATAGGAGTAACCACCGTCTTTACGGACACGTGTATAAAGTGAGGACAATGGGTGTAATTTAACCACTTGTCCGAATCCGTTACGCAATTTTAATAGAGCTACATCGCCGAACTGAATTAAGTTTAAGCAAGTTGCCCTCATCTCCATTCGGGATAATGCCGGACCTCCTAAATAACCGCTACTTACCATATTTGCTCGGCTATGCAAAATACCGCCGTGTTGTGCATTTTGAAAAGGTAATTTAGCTAACGCATAGCGATTTATCGGCGGTAAATGACAATTATAATGATCATCAAATCCCAATCCGACATAATCTAACGCCGGAGCGGCGGTCAATTCGGATTGATTACTAAAAGAGAACACTCTCATTGAGTTTTTATTATTGTTTTGTTGCATTGTTTTCTTTGCCATTGTTAAGTTCCCCAGCTGCTACGGCGTTTTTTTGTTGTTAATGATTTTTTATTAATTGCGTTACACATCGCCCAAAACACATCGGCATGTTGATTTTGCGTTGTACGCTCCGCAATAAATGTTGTTTTATCGCCTGATTTTGTTGTGGTCTGTTTAACCATCAAAAACGAGGCGGCTATATCAATTTCTTTGTTTGACCATTCGATATTTTCGGATGTCACCAAATCGTGCATTTTTAGTACCATACCGGTTTTAACTTCGGGGTTATAATTCAGCGGTACGGCTTCACGGCGTGCAAATTCCTTTACTTCTTCATAAACCCCGTAACCGACACCAGTCGCATCAATCCCCAAATAACTGATATTGTATTTTTCAAATAAAGCCTTGATTTGTTGTGCTTGCCACTTATAAGAAAGCCCATGCCATTGATGACGTTCCAAAAGTCTAAATTTTTCTTTAGGTAAAATCGGTGGGGCAATAATCACAAAACACGCAGCATCTTTACTGTGTGCCGGGTCGTAGCCGGCCCAAACTTCACGTAAGCCGAAGGGGTGATCTTCCGCTGGGTAAAAGTCCTTCCATTTTGTAATATCGACACCGCATTTAAGCAGTTCGCCAATTTTAAAAATACTGTTCGCATCATCAATCCAAACGCACATAAATAACTGGTTAAATACGTGCCGGTTATATTTCTGCTTCAGTTTTTCAATATCGAATAAATCACAACCGCCTTTTTGTGCATCTTCAATCGTGATGACATATCGCCAAGTACCATCCGGACAAACTCGACCGCCGTCACGATATTCGGCAAAGGTTGGAAACACGACATTCTTACGTTTAGGATCATCCGATTTCCACTTATCGCCCGACCAAAAAGCATAAGACGGGTGGAATTTAGACGACGGTGTAGAAAAATAGGTTTCACGCCATTTTTTATGGGTTGCCATCGCCGAAGATACATCGTGAAAGCGGTCAAAATCTCGAATCCAGGCGTATTCGTCGCCATATACGTGACCACTATTTCCCTGTGCGGTATTAGCATTTGTCGCTAAAAAGTGTAGTTCTGCACCATTACTTAAAATAATCGGATTGCCTTTTAATTCCACGTCAAAATATTGCCGTGCCATTTTTACAATATAGTTTTTAAAAATTTCCGATTGACGTTTTGAGGCAGAAAGAAAAATTTGGTTATCTCCGGTAAGCACCGCATCTTCAAATCCTTCAAACGAAAAATAATAGGTCATCCCGATTTGGCGAGATTTTAAAATATTACGTACATCTTGGTGTTTGTTCGCTCGTGCATGTTTCTGATACGCAAAAAGTGAATCAACAAACGGCTGAAACATCTCCGGCGTAATGTGAGAAATGTCATTTTTTATCCGTTTTTTCTTCTCTTTCTTCTCGCTGTTTGAACCGTCACCGCTATCGGCAAAATTTGCAAAACTTTCACCAAATTCGACCGCTTGTTGTTTTGATTGTTTAGCAAATTTAGTTGCCCGTAGCTTTTTATATTCTAAGTCTTTATCAATTAACGCATTTAGTTCTTTGATTTCGTTTTCGCTTTTCCCTTCCCTTTCCGTGAGTGTCACGATACGTAATGCAATCAATTCTTCAATGCCGCTTTCGCTAATTAAATTTCGCCAATTATATTTTTCAGCCCAGTAATAAATGGGGCGAGTTGAATTTAAGCCGAGTTCGGCGGCAATTTCTTTTGGCGTGTGTTTTTTTAAATACAAGAATTTGGCGGCATAAATCGTTTCATCGTCATAGCGGTTCGATTTACGCACCCTTAATTTTTTCTCAGTCATATCACTTAATTCTTATTGTTATTGGACTTTAGGCGGTATTTTGGCAAGTAAAACAACGAATTTAATCCACTAAATTTCGGATATGGTCGGATAAGGATCAAAAAAGAAAGTTATCCGAATACAACCGATTTTTGCTGAATGAAATCAACAAAAGAATCAGCAAAAATAAGCGTATTAAAGGCGAAGAGAAAAATGCAAAGGTAGTTATGACAACGGTAAATAAAAGCAAGTTACGCACAGATTTTATTTGTATTGCGACATCGGGTTCGACCGTTGATGGCCGCAATATAACACGACAAGAAGTATTAGATATTGCGGAAACATACAGTACAGAACTGTATGTAGCAAACATGTGGCCAGATCATCGAAGATGGTTTAATTGCGGGCAAGTGTTGGAAGTTAAAGTAGAAGAAATAAATAATGAATTAAAACTTTTTGCGATATTAGCTCCAAGCGAATTCTTAATTAGTGCTAATAAGCAAGGTCAATATTTATTTTCTAGTATAGAGATTACCCCGAATTTCCGTAATTCAGGTAAAGCTTATTTAACTGGTTTGGGTGTAACAGATTCACCAGCATCAGTAGGAACGACACAATTACAGTTCAGCCAACAACAAACTAATGTTATCGCAGGTGAGTATCAGCCTATCACATTAACTTTGGCAGATGCTGAACACGAAAAAGAAAAGTCTTTTTTTAATACGATGAAAGAGTTCTTCAAAAAGCATGAAGAACCCCCAGACAACAATAACAACAAAGAGGAACAATCAATGAATGAGAAGCAATTTAATCAGTTGCTTGGTGCATTAACCGGTTTAACCGAAAAAGTGGAAAAACACTTTAGTGTACAAGAGCCGGAAAAAGAACCGAAGCAACCGGAAACGCCGAAAACCGAAGAAGCGAAAACGGAAACAGGCGTAACGGCTGAACAATTTAATCAATTAATTTGTGCGGTAACCGATTTAAATAAAAAATTTGATGCGTTAAGCACAGTACAAACACCAGTACCAAACGGCGTACCAACCGCCGCAGACAATCAATTTAATACGGCGGTGTAAGAATGAATAGTGTAGCAGCAAAACTCTTTTATGCTTTAGTAACTAACGCAGCTAATTTTTACGGTGCAGACCCAAATTTAGCGTTAGCAGGTAAGCAATACAACATCGAAACATCAAAAGCGGTTGTATTGCTTGGTAACATTCAAAGCCGTTCGGATTTCTTAGAGCAAATCAATGTTATCACGGTAAAAGATGTTGAAGGTGATCTCATTTATGGTCCGGCTGAAGGCGGTATTACCGGCCGTAAAGCAGAAGGCCGTTTCCGCAAGAAAGTCAGTGCCAACGGCTATAAGTACAAATTAGCCGAAACCGATTCAGGCGTGTTAATCCATTGGACTAAAATCAGCCAATGGGGGCATTTATCTGAACAGTTCGCAAGCCTTTATGCTGAATATGTTCAACGTCAGATTGCCTTAGATATGATTAAAATCGGTTTCTACGGCGAATCTGTAGCAACAGATACGAAAGACAGTAATCTTGCTGATGTAAATAAAGGTTGGTTACAGTTTGTGCGTGAGAATAAACCGACCCAAATTTTAACTAAAGGCAAAAATGAAGGTGAAATCCGCATTTTTGGTGACGAAGGCGATTATAAAAACCTTGATGAATTAGCCTACGACTTAAAACAAGGTTTGGCCGAAGTGCATCGTGATGCTGGTGATTTAGTTTTCTTGGTCGGTTCAGATTTAGTCGGTAAAGAGGCAAGCCTTGTTTATAAAGGTAATGGCTTAATTGCTACCGAAAAAGCTGCATTAAATACCCAAGATTTAATGAAAACCTTCGGCGGTATGAAGGCAATGTTAGTGCCAAATATGCCACCACGTTTAGCGGTAGTAACTAGCCTTAAAAACCTATCAATCTATACGCAAGAAAACAGCGTGCGTCGTGGTATGAAAGACGATGACGAGTTAAAAGCGGTTAAAGATTCATACTGGCGAATGGAAGGCTATGTGGTTGAAGACCCAAGCAAATTCGCAGCGATTGAATTTAAAAATGTAAAACTTTTAGAAGCAGACGGAAGCTATAAATAATTATGGGAATGCGTGAATTTCAAGCTCAAATGCGAGCATTACAGGAAATTGAACAAAGCAATGGTGATACTGCAACCAAACAGGCGGTAGTTGCCAAGCACGGAAGCGATTATTCCGTGTTACAAATTGCTTTGGTTAATGATGTAAACCGAATTCGTGCATTACCTACATTAGAACTTCGTGCGGAAGAGAAACGCAATGTATTTCTTCCGCATTGGCTCCCGTTTGTGGACGATTATTTCAACAAAGGCGAGGTTTATCAAAATGACATTGTGGGCTATTGCATCATTTACTTGTTTGATACTGGTAATTTTGACCGGGCATTATCGCTTGCTGAACAAGCAATCAAACAAGGTCAATCGTTGCCCGATGGTTTCGCTTCTACGCTGCCGCACTTCGTCGCAGACCAAATCTACAAATGGACGGATAAAACCGCAACCGCCGGGCAATCCGTTGAACCATATTTTACGCAGACTTTGCAAAACGTGGCGATGTCTTGGCAGTTGCACGAAATGGTTACCGCAAAATGGTTCAAATTAGCGGCGGCACTATTGCTGAGAAATGAACTAGGACGAGTACACGCTGCAAGCGTTAGCGATCCTATGCGGTTGATTTTAGCCATTCAATTATGTGTAAGAGCATTTCAGCTTCATCACAAAGTCGGCGTAAAAAATATGGTAGAGCGTTGCGTGATGCGGTTAAACGCATTGCAACAAACGGGCGATTATATCCCCGAAAAATTCCCCCCAGTGGCTAGTTTAAGTTTGGATAAAGTCGAAATTAATTTTCCGTTACTTATTGAAAAACTTAAATCTAGCCCACTTTCAGAGGCTGAATAATGTTTAATGGCAGAGATACGGAATATGATGATATTACCATTATCAATAATGGTTTTTGGAGCAATATCAACGTACAAGAATTTCAGAAACAGCGTGCAATCCCTTTTCAAATTCCGGTTGAAATGGTTAAAGCCTCGTTAGTTTCCGCTATCCAACAAGTAAATTTAGACCTCACAGAAGTTGTAGAACGACATAAAACGAACGGTATTCTTTCCGTTGCGGATATTTCATCTGAAACCGTCGGCGGTGAGAACTACGTTCAAACACTTTATAAAAAAGCTGTGTTTGCAAGAGCAAAGCACGAACTATTACCAGAATTTAACACGTTGTCGGCCCGTGAAATACACGAAAACCGACAATATGCAGAAGAACAAAAAAGCCTATTAGCTGAAGCCACTCATGCGATTCGGGTATTAAAAGGCAAAAGAAGGGGTAGCGTATGTCTAGTGTAAGAAAATTTCTGTATCAACAATTAACGGATTTTTTACTTACCAAATTACCTAAACGTTATCACGGTAATTTTCATTCGTGGATGGATAATTCAAAGCTAATGAATGTCGGGCGAAATGTGACAGATTTAGGCTTAGAGGTTGCTCATATTAAATATGATGCGGTGTTATGGTTTGAGGCTTTCCCCTATCGGGAAATATCCGCACCGTTAATTATGGCAATGATTCAGGTATGGCTTGATGAAAATGACGTGATAAGAGAACGGCTTGATCTATACGAAACCGATATAGATTTAGATATTTTAGACGAGAAAACCGCTGATTTAGTCTTTACGATTAATTTTCAAGAGCCGCTAACAGCACAAAAAGACCCGAATGGAGAATTAGTCATAGATGGCGAATCATACCGCTTAGATGAAATAGAAATCTACTATGCGGAAGAAATTGATGTTGAGGTAATCCGATGAAACCAGTCATAAAAATGGGACTAGATAAAAAAGATTTAGATGCATTTTTAAAAGACTTAGAGGTTATTGCATTACCAGCAAAAAAGAAACGTGAAATCCTAATTCGCACTTTGCAAATGATAAAGCGTAAAGCAGTATCCAATGCGGCAAATCAACGTGAACCAACAGGCACAAGTTGGAAAAAACGTAAAAAAGGTACGGCTAAAATGTTACGCCGAATTGCAAAATTAGCGAACAGCAAAGCGGAACATGAAAGCAAAGGGCGATTATTTTATCGTCACGATAGAACCGGGCAAATAGCGACGGAACATCAAGAAGGTCTCGATCACTTACATAAAAAAAGTGATAAGCAAAGCATAACAAAAGAAGGTAAACCTTCAGACCCTGCAACGGCAAGACAAGCAAAAAAATTAAGAGATTTAGGCTATACGGTGGCGGGCGCAACCAAAAAAGACGGTAGCAAAAGACAACGCCGACCGGGTATTAGAGAGATTCAACAGACATTAAACCGTGCAAGAGCAAGTTTGATTATTCGTAAGCTCGAAGAAAAATATGGTACAGGCACAAAAAAAGGTTTAACGCAATGGATTATTCCAACTGAAAAACGAGCATTTTTAGACACCCGTGAAGAAGAAAATGCAAAGATTATTTTAGAAGAAATTCAAAAATACACCCAAAAACAATAACAAGAGGACAAAAGAATGTTCCCAAGCGTACAGATTAATACATTAAATCAATTAAGTGGAGAAACCACTGAAATTGAACGCCATGCGTTATTTGTCGGGATTGGTACGACAAATGCTGGTAAATTGTTTTCACTTTCTCCGGACAGTGATTTTGACAAGATTTTCGGCGAAGACGATACCAACTTAAAAAAACAAGTTATGGCCGCAATGAGTAACGCCGGTCAAAATTGGCAAGCTCACGCCTATATTTTAGACGAAAGCGGTTATGATTTCGTAAAAGCCGTAGAAAAAGCTAACGCTATCGCATCATTTGAATATGCGGTAAACACCTATACCACCGGTGTTGATAAAGAAAAAATCAATGCTTTGCAAACTTTATATTCGCAACTAGTCGCAAAACTGGGTCGTAGAACGTTTTTTATTCAAGCGATTGAGCCGATTAATAAAGAATTAGATTCCGGTGAGAGTTGGGACGAATATGTAGAAAAACTTACCACGTTACAAAAAACCTTAGTATGTGATCATGTAATGCTTGTGCCGACTTTATTCGGTAATGATGTCGGTGTCATTGCCGGTCGTTTGGCAAATCGTGCTGTATCGATTGCCGACAGTCCAAGTCGTGTATTAACCGGTGCATTATTGGATATGGGCAGTAGCGAAAAACCGCAAGATAAAGACGGTGCTGAGCTAAATCTATCGCACTTAAAAGCATTAGAACAAGCCCGTTATTCCGTACCGATGTGGTATCCGGATTATGAGGGCTACTATTGGTCGGACGGCAGAACGTTAGATGTTGACGGTGGCGATTATCAATCTATTGAAAATGTGCGAATCGTAGATAAAGCAGCACGTGCAGTACGTTTGTTGGCGATCGCTAAAATTGCAGACCGCTCATTTAATTCGACCGCTTACAGTACTGAATACCACAAACAGTATTTTGCTAAACCGCTCCGTGATATGAGCAAATCAACCACGGTAAACGGCAAAGAATTTCCGGGCGAATGTTATCCGCCGACAGAAGATTCGGTCACGATTACATGGCATAGCAAAACAAAAGTCGCTGTTTATATCAAAGTACGTCCGTATGATTGCCCGAAAGACATCACGGTCAATATTTTCTTAGATTTAGAAACATTAGGAGGTTAATCAATGGAACGTATTTCCGGTATGAGTTTTGATTTCAGCTTTATGGGATTACCGGTCCACGCTGAAAATATCTCTTTAAGTATTACGGATAATTCTGCTGTGGCACAAACACGAGGTATTCCGGATGGATGGGTCAGCGGTGATGTATCCGCAGAAGGCGAAATTGAGCTAGATGCAAAAAATTTCCAGAAAATTTCAACCGCAGCAGCCGCTGCTGGTAGTTATCGTGGCTTACCTGAAATTGATTTTGTGTTTTTCGCTATGCGTGGTGGCGTGCGTGACAAGGTGGAAACGTTCGGTAATAAATTGGTGCTATCCGATTTATTGAGCATTGATCCAAAGGGCGGTTCAAAAACCACAAAAAAAGTAAAATTTTTTGTAACCAGTCCAGATTTTGTCCGAATCAATGGAGTGCCTTATCTCTCCGATGAAGACACACGTGATTTAATCGGCTAACTGATTTAATCGGCTAACAGAATTTAGGGGCAACTCGAAAAACTGCACATAACAATAATAATAAAAGAAAGAGCGAGTTAGCCCCTAATCCTTATAAATGAGAGAAAGAAAAAATAAAAAAAATGAACGGAAAATTTGAAGGGTCAGTCCCGTTTATCGGCTCGTTAGTTGCTTTTTTATCCGGACTGAATGTGTCCGAATGGGCAGCATTATTCGGGATTTTATTCGGTGCGCTTACCGTCTTAATTGCATATAAAAAATATAAAGATGAAATCGCACTACGTAAGCAAGAGTTACATTACAAAATGTTAGCGGCACGCATTGAAGCGAAAAAACTTGGAGTAAGCGATGAAAATTTCTAAAAAGTTTATCGCTTGTTCTGTGGTTGCAGTATTAGCGGTTTTACATCAATTACCTCAAGCAAGTGAAATCCGCACCAGTAAAGAAATGTTATCACTTATTGCTAACGCAGAAGGTTGTGCTAGAACACCTTATCGTTGTTCGGCGGATGTTTGGACGGATGGCATCGGTAACACTCGCAATGTTACACAAGGTCGTTTTTTAACCTTGGAAGAAATTGCCGGTGATTACATTGATAACATCAAAATTGCAGAACAGTGCGTAAACCAAAAATTTAATGGTGAGAAAATGACACAAGGGCAATTTGATGCCATGACATCACTAGTCTTTAATGTTGGCTGCTATGGGACAACGACCTATTACAGTAAATCTGCCGGTAAGCGTGTGCCGACATCTTTATATAAATATGCACAAGCACTTAATTTTAAAAAAATGTGTGAGCATATTAATGATTTTAATAAATCCGGTGGCAAAGTGCTAAAAGGTTTAGTCACTCGTCGAGCAAAAGAAACTGAATTTTGTATGAAGAAATAGTATGAATATTAAAATGAGTATTTTTATATTTTCTATCGTAGCTTTATTGGTAAATTCAGCCGTAATAGTTCATTACAAAAACAAAGCAAAACAAGCTCAAACAGAATTAACTGAATTACATACGATATACAATGATAATCAGAAAATGTTGCAGAAATATCAGCAACAAATCACAAAACTACATATAAAACTGGCTTCAGTGAATGACCAAGCGGAAGCTCGAAAACAGCAGTTACAAGAGGTGTTAGCAAATGAACAAAATCAAAAGTGGCGTGATACTCCTGTGCCTGATGATGTTGTCCGCTTGTTCGAGCAACGAAAATAAAACGGCACAAACAAGGCTGATTTGCCCACAAACGACAGAGTGCCGAAACATTAATCCGCAAGTAAAAACAAATGGTTTAATGGTACAAAGTTTAAATGAGGCACTCAATAAATTAGATGTCTGTGTAATCGCTTATGAAGCCGTTACACAATGTATTACCGATTTTAATAACCAAAAATAACCCAAGGAAATTAACAATGACCGATAAAAACCAAGCTCAAACTCTTTTAGAAAAATTAACTGCAAACGTAAAAGATAGCGTAACAATTACTGTATCCGGTGTTGATTTTACCTTTAACCGTGATGATGCAGCATACGACACGATGGTAAATGAAGTGGAAAGCGGCAATAAAACTACACCGATTAAAGATTATTTACTCACTTGCATTAAGCGTGAACAGCGTGATGACTTATTAACCGTGATTAATGTGCCGGGATTAGCATTCCAAATTGCCGGTGCGATCAATAAAGTCTTAGTGCCGAAAGTTGAAATTACCGTAAAAAACTAGCATTGCGTGTGGAAGCTATCGAGCGTAACGGCTTTTCGCAAGCCGTTGCACTTCGGATGCATTATTTACCACACGCAGATAATAGCGAGTATAACCTCGCCCGGGCGATTTGGCTAAACAAGCAATATTTTGAAAATTTAGCTAATTCAGTATCAACAGGCATTGCACAAGTATTTTAGGCAATGCCTTTTTTATAGGTTTTTTATGGCAATTCAGGGATTAGAGTACATCATCAGCCTAAACGATCAGCTATCTACACCGCTAAAAGGCGTTATGAAGTCGATTGATGACATCGGGATCCGAGGTCGTGACGCAATGACAAAAATCGGTGTTGGTGTTGCCGGTATTGTTGGTGCTGGAGCCGGTATTGCTAACGCATTTGCACCGGCAGTTGCGATGAGTAACGAGCTAGGCAAAATCAAAGGCTTAGGCGAAAGCGAGGAAGGGTTACGCTTAATGCGTAAACGTGCGATGGAGTTTTCTAATACGTGGGGCGAAGCCGCAACCGATTTTATTAACTCATCCTATGATATTAAATCAGCGATTGACGGCTTAACCACCGAAGAATTAGCCAGCTTTACCGAATTATCAGCAGTAACCGGTAAAGCAACACAAACCCAAACCCAAACCATGACTGATTACCTAGGCACAATGTATTCCGTTTTAGATGCATCAAAAGAAGCCGATAAAATCAAATGGGCTGAACGCCTGATGGGTAAATCTGCATATACAGCAAATAAATTTAAATCAGATGGTGCAAAAATTGCTCAATCGTTTAAAACATTAGGTAATACAGCAACAAAAGCAGGTGCGAATATTGATGAGCAGTTTGCTATTTTAGGTACATTACATAATGAAATGGATGCTGGAGTGGCCGCTACAAAATATCGTGCCTTTATTGATAAAGTCGGTAAAGCTGGGGATAAGTTAGGTATTAATTTTAGAGACGCTAATAAACGCTTATTAAGTACACCTCAAATTTTAGACAAATTAAAAGCAAAATATGGTGATGTGATCGATAGCGTTGAAGCGGCAGAATTGAATAAAGCATTCGGCACAACAGAAGCTGTTGGTTTTGTGCAAACGTTAATCGGAAAGAATGAAGATTTAAAAAACTCCATTAAAGATATCGGTGCGATAAATGGCATGGAGGAAGTGTACGCTGGAGCAAAAGCAAATGTAGATGTATTTGCTAGATTATCAAATATTCTTACCAATATCCGTATAGCTATCGGTTCCGCGTTGCTTGAAAAATTTGGGCCATTGTTTAACAAACTAGCGGATATGGGACAAGCTTTTACAACGTGGTTAAGCACATATCGGAATATAGCCCGTTGGATTGGTTATGCAACAATTGCATTACTTGGGTTTACTGCAATAGCCGGAGCATTAACTTTATTTAGCGGTATTTTTGGCGCAATTAAAGTATCTCTTATTGCTTTAATTAGCCCGATGGCGATCTTTGTCGGCGGCGTTATTTTGTTAGGGGCGACAATCTACAAATTACGAAACCAATTTTCAGCAATGTTTGCTAAATTTCTTAGTGGTTTTAAGTCCGTAGGCATTGCAACAGAACCATTAATGAACGCATTAAGCACAATTAAAACATCATTGATTCGCATGGGAGCGCCTTTTGTATCTTTATTTAATGCGATTTTTGGTGCTAGTGATGGTATGACGGTGTTTGGATTTATTGGTGAAGCCGTAGGTATTATCGTTGCCAATGGGTTGAACGGAGTCATCCGAATTATTGAATTAATTGCAAGTAGTATTGAGATTGTAGCGGATGTTTTTGAAGGGGTTGCAAATGCAATCATTACAGCATGGCAAGGCGTAGTCCAAGGTTGGCAAAATAGTGATCCTATTCAAATTTTTGGCGCATTAGCTCAAGGTGTGACAGATATTTTCACTAGTATCTTCAATGGCTTAAAAAATATGTTCATTAATACCTTGAATTGGCTTATCACCCAAGCGAATAAACTCGGTAGCATGATTGGCGTTGAAATTCCTCTTTATCCTGTGGTGAAAGAGGTGCAACAAAATAATAAGCCGGTAAGTGGTGGTTTAATCGGCGTAGCTCAAACGATTGCAAGTTCTGCACAAAATACGACAGCTTTACCAAAACCAAATAGCAACGGTCAGCATTTTGCGCTGCCGGCAAGCACACAAGCAGAAGTAAAACCTATGCCGCAAGGTTCAGTCAGTAAAAATATGACAATGAATCAGAACAATAGCAAAACCGTGCATATCGGTTCGATTGTAGTAAACGAAGCGACAGATGCACGTCAATTAGCACAGCAAATTAAAGACAATGCGGGGTTAATGGCGTAATGCGTGAGAAACTTTACTTAGATTTATTGATTACCGGTGAGGACATTACATTAGACAGCGGTCGTCAGCCGATTATCTGTGATAACCGAATATCTATTGCTCAAGATGTAAAGCACGCAATTTTAGAAAGCGGTTTAGCTACACAGCTTATCGCCGAGCGTAGCCGCATTTTAAGACGAGATATTTTACTGCAGATCATTTTACTTGTTGAAGAAGATGAACGTCTTGTACCGGGAACCGTAGCGATTACAGAAGAAAATAATCGTAGATTATTACTTACCGCTGAAACTTATGATTTCGGCAACATTGAAGCACAGGAGATTTTACTATGAGTGAAAATTTCAAAGAAATCCTAGTTGAAAGCGGTTTGCCGGTAGATGAAGTACAAATCCGGCAAGAGTTTGAGAACTTAACCGAACAAGAAAATTTAATCACTAATACAAGCCGAATGTCGCCGTTTTGGCGATTAATTACTGCCGTAGCAGTTCATCCGGTTAAGTGGCTTACTGATTCGTTGATTAATGAGATTGTGCCGAACTTGTTTGTAAAAACAGCAAAAGGGGCTTGGTTAAGAATTTTAGCGTGGCAGGTTGGTATTGAACCAAAGCCGGCTTCTCAGGCAAAAGGTACTGTGACTTTCACAAAAGAATCTTCAAGTTTAGAAATTGAAATTCCGGTCGGCACGGTAATTCAAACAGAACGAATCAACGAAGTGGTTTATAAAGTATCGACAACAGAAAGCGTAATAATCCCACGAGGTCAATTAAGTGCCAAAGTACCGGTTATTGCAGAAAGTGCCGGTAGCTCATACAACTTAGCCGGCGGCTATTATTGTATTTTGCCAAAAGCGGTTTCCGGTATTTTAAAAGCTGAAAATACCGATGGTTGGCTTGAAATCCCCGGAGCGGATGAAGAAACAGACGATGAGCTACGAGAGCGTTATCGAATTAAATTTTCTAGTGTTGGCAAGCATCACATTGATAGCGTTTATAAATCTATCGTGGCTGAAATTACCGGCATTAGCGTTGATCGTATCTATTTTTTACACGATGCGCCGAGAGGTCCGGGAACAGCCAATATTTACTTACTGCTTGATACTGGTATGCCGTCACAAGTTTTTATCAACACGGTAAATGATTATCTAATGGATAAAGGTTATCACGGTCACGGTGATGATATTAGAGCATTTTCAATCCCAGATAGTTTTCACGATGTAGCCTTAACAATCTATTTTCGAACTTCGGATGTTTTGACCCAAACGAAAAAAGAGAACATCAAACAAAATGTAGAAAACATGATCCGCTGTGCGTTTCGAGAGAATAACGATTTTAAAGTGACAAAAACCTATCCTTATACCCGATTTAGTTTTTCCAAATTGGGAGAAGAAATTCACGAGGCTTACCCGGAAATTCGCTCTATCGAATGGAAACAACACGATATTTTAAGCGATTTGAGTATCCCTCGTTTGCAGTCAATCACACTAGAGGCAAAGGATGATTAAAATTAAATTGCCGTTTTGGATGGATAAAGGCGAATTACGCAAAATTGCCGATTTGTTTGAAAAATGGTGGCAATTACAGATTAAAAGACTTGAAACCCCATTGCTTATTTTTGACGAAGAAAAATGTAGTGAATTTATTTTAAATCTAATCGCTTATCAGCGTGATATCGAACGGTTTGAAAATGAACCTTTGTCATTGTTTAGAAAACGTGTGAAGTATGCATATATCAACGCTCAAGAAGCCGGTAGTGTCATCGGATTTAAAAATATTTTTGAGCGGTTAGGTATCGGTAAAATAGAAATCAGAGAACGTATCACAGGACTTGATTTTGACATTATCCATTTGACTCTAACGGATGGACAATTATCGCAAAACGATCAGCTGATTTATGAAATTATTCGTAAGTACGGCAGAACTTGTCGGCGTTATTCGTTTTTGACCGAGAACACCATAGAAATTTATTTGCATTATGCAGAATTTGGTCACTCTTATTACTGTGACGAACTTGAAATAAAATTATAACAAAAAAGGAAATTAACATTATGACAATGTTAGCAAGTTCAGATTTTGAAAAATATGTTGCACAGCAAACAGCAAAGAATCAACCGGTAGTCTTTGACCAAATGATTTTTTGTAATATCAGCGGATTAACTGCTGATAACTTGCAGAATTATTTAACCATGCCGACAGAAATTGTGCATCGTGTAGATATTAGCCGTGCCGGCTATATTGATGAAAATAAAGTTGTGTACTCCGCTGTACTAGGATCAAATGTTGGGGATTTTGATTTTAACTATATTGGATTAATCAACAAAAGTGAGAATGTCTTAGCTGTTGCTTGTTTTACCGATACAATCAAAAAACGAAAAAATAAAGGTAAAACCTATGGCAACTCTATGACCCGTAACATTATCTTACATTTCAGCGGAGCAAAAGCATTAACACAAATTAATGTTGCCGCCGAATCGTGGCAAGTAGATTTTACTAATGAATTTGTAACGATCAATAACAAATTAGATTATCTCTCATCTCCAGCCGGTTTCGGAATGGTTGGGCAGTGCGAAAGCATCGCACAACTCCGCACTATTGAGCCAACCGAACATAATCAACGTATTTTAGTGCGAGGTTATTATGCAGGCAGTAATGTAGGCGGTGGTGAGTTTTATGCGGATTTGGTAGATGAAACCACAGCAGACAATGGCGGAACGACTATCGTTACTGCCAATGGTAAGCACTGGAAGCGTATTAACACGCAAACCTTGACATTCGACGATTTTGGTATCAAGCAAAACATTCCTCAATCTACGGAAATTAACAATGCCATTCAAGCACTTGATAACGGTGGAACGCTAGTGATTCCAAATGGGCTTTGGTTAGTGTCAGAAGAGTTAAAACTCAAATCGAATATGACATTGCTAGGGGAAAGCCATAATGCCATTATCAAAACCGCTGATGGTGTCGTTCCAACACAAAATACGATAACTACCGAGAATAACACAAGAACTGAACACTCAAATTATGTTGAAAATCTGATTTTAAGAGGCTTCACGGTTGATGGAAACTATCAGAATCGTAGTTCAGCAATGAGTGCCGAAGACCAAGGCAGTTGCGTTCATTTGGTAACAACACGAAACTTCTTAATCGAAGATGTTGTTGCGAAAAATGGCGTACTGCATTGCTTCGACATCAGTGCTTCAGTTTATTTTAATGATGGGAATATTAGCCACACCTCACAAGGACCATCGCTTTATGGGCGAGTGGTAAATTGCCAAGCCTATAATGCAAAGCGTGATGATGGCTTTACCACGCACAACAGTGGCTATATTTCATTTGAGCATTGTTACAGTTATCGTGATCGTCAAATTTTGCCACCTGCAAATAATAATCACGGCTTTGAAGCAGATGAAGGTAGCTTCAATATTAATTTTAAAAACTGTTTATCTGTGGGACATTGCTGCGGTTATCAGGCAAAAGGTCATAATACCACAATGCCAGCTTGTGATATTTCGTTTAAGAATTGCAAGGCGGAAGACTGTACTATTGGTTTTCAAGCCTCTCACATTGGCGAATCTCAAGTAAGTAGTGGACAAGAGCATCTTGCTCATAATATTAAATTTACCAATATTAGAGTTAAAAACCCATTATGGATGGCGAATGATGATACCGAACCAAGATTAATTCGAATCTATGGCTATAAACAGGTTGTTTTAAATGGTCTGATTGCAGAACAAATTAATGATGCGTTCATTTCCGTAAGCACCGAAGCTGATGAGGTGGTTTTAAATAATATCCATTTTAGAGACGCATCTAAACGAAAAGAGGGCGATGCTTTAATTGAAGTTCTGACATCTGCTAATGGTGTGGTAAAAGTAAATAATGTTTCAAGTGCTGTACCACAACCTGTAACCGTTGTGAAGAAAAACTCAGGTAACAATACCGTACAAATCAACGGTCTCAATGTGAGAGGGCAAAATAACGGACAACCTTTAATCCGTTTAGCGTTGAATCACGGGGATAGTGCATTAAACTTAGACAGTTCGTCGAACTGGACAACCAAAATATTCGTTACCAATGACAACGTTGGACTTGGCAACGATGACGTGTCGGTCGAAATGTATAACCGCCGAGTGTTTAACTTATATGGTGGCGTAGATATTGGTCATCAATCTGTAACAGGTATGAGTGGCTGTACTTATTTTAATAAGTCAGGGCATAAGTATATTTGGGATGTTGCAGAACAAAAATATATCAAGCTCCAAAAACAAAAAGACAATCAATTAGAGATTGTTAAAAAAAGCACCAATCCAGCAATCACTTTGACAGGATTCAACAACAGCGATGGGCATATTGCTGTGGATAAAGGCAAGTACTTGCGCCTTGGTTGGTGGGATGGTAGCACATTCACGGGCGTTGCTGGTTTTACAACCAATGGCTATTTCGTCCCGCTCGCTGATAACTTGTACAAACTAGGGCAATCGAACTTAAGATGGAGTGAGCTTAATCTTGTAACACCCTCGCTTGAGTCGTATGGAGATTTTGGCGCAACAACCAAGTGGGTTAAGGATTTGTTCACTCAATCGCTCACTGAGAATGGCTGGGAGCGCTTGCCTAGTGGGAGAATTATGCAGTGGGCAACATATTCCGCAAATACGGGCGGGGATTTTAGCTTTCCTATTGCATTTCCAAATAAATGTTTTGCCGTGCTGGCGACAGATACTAACGATAGCGGAACAAATACGGTTTATCTTAGTACAACAAATATAACAAACACAGGATTTTCAATTCAAGCACGTGGTGGAGATGTAGGTTTGTTTTCCATTTTGGCGATTGGTTATTAGGGGGCCGTGTGTATTTTTTTGACGTAAACCAAAAGTCCTTCTTGGTAGAAGGTATTAACGAAATTCCGAAAACAGCTATTAAGGTTTCGGAAAAAGAATACCAATTACTGACTGCTGGTAGAAACAGTGGAAAAGAAATTGTATTAATGAATGACACACTTACGCTTACAAGCGTGCGACCATCTAAATATCACACTTACAATGGCAAAGAATGGATTATCACGCCCGAACAACAAGCGGTCAAAAAATCCGAAGAAATTGCAAAAATGCGAGAAAAAATCAACGCATTGCGAGATGAAAAATCAGCAGGTGGTGTGTATGTCGAAACGCTCGGAAAGTGGTTTGATTCGGACGCTAAAGCACAATCTAAACTACTTGGATTGAAAGCGACTATGGATTTAGTCAGAAGCGAAATGACCGTGAGCTGGACGTGTGCTGATAACACCGAAGTGGAGAATTTCGGTAAACCTCAACTCACAGCAGTTATTGCCACAATTTTACAAGCCGAAAGTCACAATCACACTGTAGCACGTCAGCACAAGGCGACACTTGAGAAAATGGAAAATCCACTTGAGTATGATTATTCAAGCGGTTGGGCAAAAACTTATCAAGAATATTTAGAGGAACAAAAATGAAAAATAAATACTTATATCATTTATTGATTGCACTAGATCAACTTGCTAACGCAATCTTTGCCGGAGCAGCAGACGAAACAATCTCAAGTCGTTGCTATCGCGGTGCGGTGAAAGGCAAGAAAAAGTGGGTTATTGCCGAAAAATGTGTAAATGCGTTATTTTTTGACAAATTGCATTGTAAAACAGCGTACGAAAGCGAAATTAAGCGTCGCCAATATCCTACTGAATTTCAAGCAATTTAATAATAAGCAGGTTTAATTTATGTGGAAAAAACAATTATTAAAACTATCCCCACAGGCAAAAACCGCACTAGATAATAATTTAAAAGGGGTAGTAACCCCTTTTTCTTTATCTGTGACAGGGACAAAGGTAGGTGTGCATAACTGGTCACACGGCATAACCGAAAATTCAAACCGGTATTTATCGCCGGAAAATGCAGTAAAGGTATTTTTGCAAAAATTAACGGATTATTCAGACACTAACCGACCTCAAGGCGAACAAGATACGCTATTGATTATGGTGACAAGTAGCGATATTGATGTATTCATTGATCAACTCGAAAGAGTTTGTCTGTTATTGCCGGAACCGACCTTTAAGCAGGCGTTAGATTATGCAAAATCATCAAAAACACTACAAGAAACCAAAATGGTTAAAATGCCGATGATTGCTAGTCCGGCATTTTGTAACACAGCCGATATTACACCAAGTTCGGCAAGAACGTTGCAAAGTATTATGCGTAATGCACAATCTATGGCGAGTGCAGTAACAAGCGGTAATCCATTGCAAGCAATTCAAAAATTAATTGCAATGAAAGCAGAGCGAGAACAACGAAATGAAGCAAAAGTAAATCAATTACTTACAGCACAAGCACAGGTGTATGCTTTTCATTCATTCGGCTACTTAGAATCGGCAGCATCAAAGATAAACTTAAATTTACCAAATGCGAGCAATGTTTTTACCGCTTGCATTATGTTTGTTGGTAATAATCTTACCGCAATAAAGGAGATGTTAAATGACGGTACAGCGTAAACCAAGCGTGCAATTAGCATTAAACGGCAAGCCAATTTATTTACATAATATTCTTATGACAGTATCAGTCCGCCGAGAAGAAAAAGATATGAGCGGACAGAAATCAAGTACGAAAAAATCAGATAAAGGCGTAAAAGCGAAGGAATTGAATGTAAGTGGTGTAATTCCATATAGCCATAAAGAATGGCTTACTCAGCTATTCCAGCTGGCAGAAGCGGAAAGTGGCAAAGGCGAACAAGTAAAATATCGTGTATCGGCGATCATTGCAGAAGCGGTCAATATGCGTGAAGTGCAATTTAGCGATGATGTTAGTGCTGTTGATGCCGGTAATAGATTAGCGTGGAATGTATCTTTCAAGCTGAAAGAAGTAAATTCAGTCGCTGAGAAAAAAGAAAGTCGCAAGAAAAAACCGAAAGCTAAAACACAAAGCGAAAAGGCTAAATCAGCAAGTAAAGCGACAACAAATACAACCGCCGGTAAAAATCCTCAAAATACATCAGCTAAACCAGAGAAAGTACAAACAGAGGATAATTCAGTATCTAAAAAAATTGATGACTGGATAGGTGCGTAAGATGAAAATTATAAAAACGGTCCTATTAGACGGAAAAGAAGTCGAGTTATCTAGCGAACATATTATTTTAGAGTTAAATAATACAGGACGAGGCTATATCACAGTTCAAACAGATGATGATTGTGTCGGCAAAAAAGTAATGTTCGAACTGGGAGAATACGATAATTATTATCAATGGTTCAATGGATTCGTAGAACGAGAGCAATCAGCAGAAAGTGGTTATAAAAAACTGTTTATTCGGGAGTTGGTAGCAATCTTTGAACGTCCACTTAGTTGTTCTCATCGCCACGTCACACTACGAGAAATGGGCGAATGGCTTACACAAGCGGTCGGAATTGAAGTCAAAATTCCAACGGCTGAATACGCAGATAAACCGATTCCGCTATTTACGCATAGTGGTAGCGGTTATCAATTACTGCATAATATCGGGCGACAGTTCCAAATACATAATTATATGTGGCAACAATCGCCGGACGGCTCATTATTTATCGGCTCGCACAATGATAGCCGTTGGTATGGTAAAGATGTTGATTTAGACAATGATGATGCATTAATCAGCGGCAGCAATGATATGACAATACCGATTACCGCAGCAATTCGACCGGGTGCAATGATAAACGGTAACAGAATCAAGAAAGTAGAGTTGCGAGGAGATGACTATATTTTGTCTTGGGATAATCTGGACGAAAATAGTAAGCCTTTGCAGAAAACACCGGAGCAACGCCAAATTGAAAATGCTTTCCCGGAACTTGCCGGAGGTTATCATTTGCCGAAATATGCAAAAGTTGTAGGGATTGCCGACCCGTCAAAAGGTGGTGATATTTCTGATCCATATCGTCCGAAGTATGCCGTAGAATTGCAATTACTGGATGAAGACGGTAATGAAGATAAAAATACGCCTGTTTATCCGGCTGTTCCGTTACCGGTTACAAGTACAGGTTCACAAGGTGGCGATTTTGCTTTCCCTGAAGTGGGAACTATTGTAGAAGTAGGATTTGCCTACGGCCGCTCGGATAAGCCGTTCGTGCGGACAATGTTAGCGCAAGGCAAGACTGTGCCAGCGGTTGCAATCGGCGAACAACTTAAACAGCAACGCCCGGAAGTTTACGAACGCACAGATTCAGCAGGGAATAAAACTCGTGAAACCGATCAGCGGATTACCGATAAATCTTTTGAGCGAGTAATCGAGACTGATACAGAAACAAAGAACATCGGTACATCTACACGTAATATTGATTCAGACGATACAAAAACGATAGGCGGTAATAAAACTACTCATGTGCTGGGAAATATTGAAAGCGTAACTGCAAGTAATAAATCCGTTGGTGTGGGTGGTAAGATGAATGAACGTATTCAGGGTGTTGCCGAGAGGGTATCAGACGCAAAGAATAAGTTTGTTGCCCCTCTAAGTTACATGGGAACCGCAGGGCAGAATATATTTAGAATTCTTGAAGATTTATGCCAAATCGTTGCAGATTTGGCAGATGCAGTAAGTTCTCATAATCATAACGGTGGACCGGAACCGAGTAACAAATCAAGTATAAAGCAATACGGCACGAAAGCCACGGAAGCAAAATCTAAACTAACGCCGATTATTGAATAGTGCAAGCCACGCTAATGCGTGGCTTTTTTATATGATACAGGAGCTTATAAGGTTGTTTGTAAGATAGCTTGCAACTTAGCACATCAATATCACGGAAAACTTTCACGTAAACATCGACGGCACGTAAAAAGCACTTCCTCCCCCGCGAAATTTATAACGAAAATTAACGTTTTTTCAGTCAAATTACACGTAATAAAGATCGAATAAAGCTTTATTGTATAAGGCTTGAACATTGTTCACGTTATAGGGATCTTAGCTGTAAAAATTGCGAATATTTTCAGTATTTTCCACGTAATAGAGATCAGTTTTTATTTATTTGATTCTAAGATACGTTGTGTGAGAACAGAATACTATATTTTACGTATAAAAAAGATGAAAATATTTTACAGTTAAGAGTAAAAATAAAATTTATAACAGCCACCTAACAGCCACTAAGAAAAATTATTCCCATTTTTTCACTTCAGTAAAATCACTCTCACGCCCTTCAATCCAACGTTCTCCACCTAGGGTTGTTTCTCGCTTCCAAAACGGTGCTCGAGTTTTGAGATAATCCATAATAAATTCATTAGCGTGATAGGCATCGCCACGATGGGCGGAACTGACACCGACTAAGACAATTTCATCACCCGTATAAAGTTGTCCGATACGGTGAATAACCGCAACACGTTGCAATTCCCAACGGCTTCTTGCTTCATCGACAATTTCTCGCAAGGCTTTTTCAGTCATTGCAGGGTAGTGTTCCAAGTATAAACCTGACACACTATCGCCCAAATTCATTTCACGCACTTTGCCGACAAAAAGGGTAGTTGCTCCAACGGAATGTTGCTCACTCAGCCATTTATAGATCGCATTCTGATCGAAGGGATCTTGTTGAACCCGAATAAGAGTTTGTTCCATTTAGCCCCCTGTTACTGGCGGAAAGAATGCGACTTCGTCACCGTCTTTAATTTCAGCAGACAAAGGAGAAATAGTTTGATTGATGGCAACTAATAATTTCCCTGCTTGTAACGCTAACGCCCATTTATTATTGGTTTCAGATAGGTGCTGGCGGAGTTGCTCCGCAGTGGCAAAGGTTGCTTCAACCTCTAAGCTATCTACGCCCACTAATTCACGGGTTTGGGCGAAAAAGAGTACTTTAATCATTTTTAACTAATCTTATCAATAATTTGTAGGGGCGAATTACATTCGCCCTTGTGATATTTTGAATTATCGGGGCAAATATGATTTGCCCCTACAAAATGTTATGGTTTTGCGACAAAATCGCCCGATTTCCCACCGCTTTTACTGAGTAATCGCACTTGTTCAATTACCATATCTTTTTGTACCGCTTTGCACATATCATAAATCGTCAAAGCAGCGACACTGGCTGCGGTTAAGGCTTCCATTTCTACGCCGGTTTTGCCCGAGAGTTTGCATAGGGCTTCAATCCGCACCTGATTTTTTTCGGGCAAGGCTTCGAGTTGCACTTCCACTTTAGAAAGCAGAAGTGGGTGGCAAAGAGGGATTAATTCCCACGTTCTTTTTGCTGCTTGAATACCCGCAATGCGAGCCGTCGCAAAAACATCGCCTTTGTGGTGGTTGCCCGAAATGATCATCTGTAACGTTTCAGGGTTCATTGTCACAAAGGCTTCCGCACGAGCTTCTCGCACACTGTCTTGTTTGGAGGAAACATCAACCATATTGGCTTCGCCGTTTTGGTTTATATGGGTAAAGGTGTTCATTGGTTTCTCTTTGTAAAATATCAATGATGTAGGGACACACTGCGTGTGTCCGCATTAATTAAATATATTTTTGAAAAATCAGGAAATGGACACACGCAGTGTGTCCCTACAGATTATCCCCCAATCGACGCCAAATTATTTCTCACGCCACTATCGCCAATATGCAAATAATGGTGTTCACGCTTGCCTTGTAGGGCGGATTTTAATCTGGCTTCGAGTTGAAATTGTTGCTCGTCCGATTGCAATAAATCCCGAATATCAATTCCTTCTTCGCCGAACAAACATAGGTGTAATTTGCCTAGTGCCGACACTCTCAAGCGGTTACAGCTGGCACAGAAATTCTTTTCATAAGGCATAATCAAACCAATTTCCCCTTGATAATCAGGGTGGGCGAGAACCTTTGCAGGTCCATCAGACATCGCTTTAGGTTGTAATTGCCAATCTTCTTGGGTTAATCGTTCTAAAATGGATTGCCCTGAAAGGTGCTGTTGCTGGAAAAAGTGATCCATTTCGCCGGTTTCCATTAACTCAATAAACCGCATTTGAATGGGGCGATCTTTAATCCAACGCAAGAAATCGTCCAAACCTTTAGCGGTATATTGTTTCATCAATACGGCATTCACTTTGACTTTTTTATAGCCAATCTCAAAGGCTCGATCAATACCGTTTAACACCGTCGTCAGCTTATTTTCCCCCGTAATCAAATGAAATTGACGTGGGTCAAGGCTATCAACACTCACATTCAAATGGGTAATCCCAGCTTGTTGCCACAACTCAACATCACGTTCCATTCGATAGCCGTTGGTGGTAAGTGCAATTTGGCGAATACCAGACGTTTGTGAAATACGATGAGCGATCTCTAAAAAATCCTTGCGTAAGGTCGGCTCGCCACCGGTAATACGGATTTTTTCCGTACCTAAATTGGCAAATGCTTGAGCAACACGTTGAATTTCATCGACAGACAGAAAGGTTTGTTTATGCGACGGCGGACGATAACCCTCGGGCAAACAATAGTTGCAACGAAAGTTACAGACATCGGTAATCGACAACCGTAAATAAGTGTATTGACGTTGGAAACGGTCGATCAAAGAAGTGGAATCGTTCCCAATCTGTTTAATTGGAATTTGCATTTGACACCTTTCTAAACACGAGTGGCTCGATAATTTCTCAGCGAACCATTGAATTATTCGTTATAATTCTGGCATTGCTTCCATATCGTTTTGATTTTGACTTAGGAAAACAAGCTCGGAGTCTGTTATGGATAAATTTACTCTATTTTAAAGAGGTCATAAAATAAAGCAATAGCTAACAAGCGGTAGAAAACAAAAAGTTTTTTGCTAAACGATTACTTTTTATCAGGAGGAAAAATGAAAAACAAATTTTTAGCTGTTGCCGCATTCAGCGGATTTTTTTGTATTGCATTTGGTGCTTTTGCTTCCCATGCATTACAGAAAACATTAGAACCTAAAGCGCTTGATTGGATTGCAACGGGCTTGCAATATCAAATGTTTCACACCTTAGCATTGTTTGGATTAGGTTTGTTCCAAATTGCAAATCAATCACAAAATCCGCCCGCTTGCCGAGCAAAAGCTTTTAATATCATTGGTGGCAGTTGGGCATTAGGCATTTTATTGTTTAGCGGAAGCCTTTATAGCCTTGCTTTGGTTGGGGCGCCATGGTTTGTTTGGAGTACGCCGATTGGGGGCGTTTTCTTCATGATTGGCTGGGGAGCATTGGCTTATATTAGTTTAAGAAATCGCTTTTTGAATGAGCCAAATTCTTCTTTTTAGCTTTCACAAGCGGTTGAAATCATCGAAAATTTTGCAAAAAAATCAGGCGAAGATGACTTCGCCTGATGGAAAATGAAAGCTGAATTTACTTCGCTTCAAATACTAAAATTGCGCCTTTGTTTGCCATTTCTTTGGTTGGTACGCTATCTTTACCCATAATGTAACCCGCATTATCGGTCGCGACATAAATTTTGCTTGTATCAGGGCTAACAAGCACCATACGGTAGCGGTTGTCGGTACGGAAATGGGTAACTACCTCGCCTTGTACTTGTTTGGCATCTGCATCTAATGGTAAGCGATAGAGCGTACCTGTTTTCACACCGGTAACTAACAATGAATTTTGGAATTCTTTGATTTTACCGTCTTTCGGGTAGTAGGCAATGCTAGTTGTTGCTACGGTTGGCCAGCAAACATATTCCCCATTACATTTCGGATCGTGGAAGTTATAACCATTTGGTACGGTATAAAACGTTTTCATTGGTTCTTTAAAATTATCTAATTTTGCATCGGTTTCTTTTTGGGCTTCTACTTTCACGCCTTCCGGCACAGTGGTTCCATCATACATTGGCGCATTGGCACAATTTTCTACCGTTGAATAGTTTACATAGCGGTACGCTTGATTATCTTGATAACCCGCAATATGTGGCCAACCGTAGTTACCCCCAACTTCCATTAAGTTGATTTCATCATCGGTACCCGGGCCTTGATCGATCCCAAAGAGTTTATCACCGGCATAAACCATGCCTTGCGGATTACGTAACCCGTAAGCGAAAACGTGGCTTTTCACCCCCTTGATTTCAGGGTTATCAGTTGGGATTGAACCGTCTAAATTGATACGCAACATTTTGCCACGGTATTTATCAAAATCTTGTTTTGCCAATTCATCAGCACTTGGGATCATTTGTGAACGGATTTCTTTACAACTGTTACCAAATTGGTTGTAACCGCTGTCGCCAAGAGTAAGCAATAGTTTGCCCGATTTATCGAAAATTAAGCGACCCGCCGTGTGATCGTCATTGGCTGGTAATTTGTCTAATACGGTAATTTCATTGCTTAACGTTTGTGTTTTCGGATCGTAAGTTAAACGCACAATACGACTAAATTCTGATTTTTCTCCTTTAACCGAATAGGTGTAGTAGGCATAGACGTAATCTTCATTGCTACCTTTCATAAAATTTGGGTGGAGTGCTAAACCTAATACGCCTTGATGTGGGGGAGCAACAAAAGCATTCTCTAAAGTATAAAGCACTTTATGTGCCCCTGTTTCAGGATTAACGATAGAAATGTGTTTACCTTGGCGCTCCGTTACCCAGATATTGCCATCTGCGCCCCATACCATATCCCACGGATTGTTGAGATTATCGATCAAGACGCTCGCTTTATAATTTGCTTCGCTTGTATTAACGGTTGGGTTTTCAACCTTGGCATAGCTTGCTGTGGACATTAAAATAAGTGTCGCAAGAATTGTTTTTTTCATGTTGTTTTCCTTTAAAAGGGTAAAAGGTTTTGAGGTATTTTATCTTAATCAAAATTCGCACGATATAACAAGAAGTAGGAAAAATTGCAGTGAGAAATACAAAATATGGAAAGTAAGAATTTAAAAAAAGCCTTGCATTTAATCCTATATCGTACTAATCTAAATTATCTAGTACGATATAGGATTATTTCTATGAAAGTTTGGGAACGTATTTTTCATTCGGTATTATTTGAAATTGGTGCGATGGCAATTGGTGCAGTTGCAGTATTATTGGCTGGCGACTTTAGTTTAGAGGCTGCAGCAGGGACGGGCATTACCATGTCAGTCATGGCGATGGTGCTTAACTTTTTCTTCAATTATGTGTTTGATAAATTTGCCACAGGAAAACGTGAAGAACGTGGTTTGAAATTGCGTATTCTGCACACGGTGTGTTTTGAATGTACTTTGCTGATTTTTACCATTCCGGTAGTGGCATATTTATTAGATTTAAGTCTTTGGCATGCATTTATTGCCGATATTGGATTAAGCCTAACCATTATGGTTTACGCCCTGATTTTTAACTGGATATACGATATTATTCGAGCGAAAATTATTAACGCAAGAGCTTAACAAAAAGGAGAAAGTATGAATCCTTTTGATAAATTGGTGGAATTGGCGGCAAAATTATCGGGCATTTATGCGGCTGTTGCCAAACAACATCAACTTACCCTAAATGAATTACATTTTTTGTATTCCATTGGTCGTTATGGGGCAACTTCGCCGACCGCTATTGGCGATAAATGGAGCTTGCCGAAACAGACGGTAACGTCTGTTTGTAAGCAATTGGATCAGAAAGGCTTTTTAATTTTTATGCCCGATGAAACCGACAAGCGCAGTAAATTGATTGATTTAAGCGAAAGAGGTAAACACTTTATCGATCCGATTATTGCTCGGCTAACCGAAGCAGAATTGCAAGTCAGCCAGCAATTTGGTATGGTGGATTTTGAAAAACTACTATCGAATACGGAAATTGTACTAACAATGTTAGATAAGCAATTACGGTAGGATTAATACATTTTTAAGCGGTAAAATTTCAGCAAATATTTGCAAAAGCTAATAGAAAATCTGATCTTACCGCTTATTTGTTTATTTTGCTTCCGAGAAATTTAAAATCGCTTCAGGCAAACGTAAGCCGACAATTTCAATGGCTTCTAATTCTTGGTGGATTTGTAAATCCTGTTGTGGCGAATGCCCATAGCAGCGTTTATATTCTCGACTGAATTGCGGAAGGCTTTCATAACCCACTTGATAGGCCACTTCTGACACTCGATGAGCTTTTGATTTCAAAAGAAAATTAGCATGAATCATACGAAGATTCTTTTGATATTGAAGCGGAGTCATACCTGTCATTTGACGAAATTTAGCGTGAAAGCTCGATAAGCTCATGCCCGTTTCTTGTGCTAATTTTTCAATATTAAAAGGTTCTGCATAGTGATTTTTAAGTAACTCAACCACTTTTGAAATGCGATTAGTTTTGCTTTCTTGAATCAACATTTTGCGTAATAAACTGCCTTGTTCACTTCGGAGCAAATAATAGCAATGGATTTTCATCATTGCCGACCAGCCAATTTTGATGGCATTGGGATCTTTTAATAAATCTAAAGTAGTAAGCACAGTGCGTAATTCTTCAGGGCTAATTTGGCTAATGGGCTGAAACTGAGTCGTTGATGGAAAACGCATACCGGCCGCTGTCATTTCATCCATCACATCTTTTAAAATATCCAAATCAAATTTTAAGCGAATATCCAGATAAGGCGTATCTTCTGTGCCAAAAAATTCTACCGATACGGGGGTATCCACAGAATAGCAGACATAATCTCCAGCATGGCATTCATATATTTCGTTCCCCACTTGCACTTTATGTGAACCTTGCAATATCAAGCAACCGCCAGAGTATTGCAGGTAAGTATTCCATATTTCCTTTTTGGTGGTGTGATAAAAAGTAACGTCTGGAATAGAAGTTTCAATTAAGCCTTCCTGTGTTGAAAAGTCAAATAGTTCACGGATTTCTTGATAAAGCTGTGCTGTCATTTTTGTTTTCTCGAATTTTTATACAGAGTAATAAAATTTGCAAGATTGTGCAAATCCTTTGCAAGAATGAAATAACACTGATAACTGGCATTCCCTATAATGAGCACATCAAGCAAACGCTACAAAATATTTTCTGTGGCATTTGCTGACAAGTAATAATTGAAAATTAGGAGTACATAATAATGCATAACTTATCATTAAAATCTCTCACTTTGGGGGCGGGCACGTGGCTGGCTTCCACCGCCACATTTGCCAACGAAACCGCCACAGGCGTGGTGCATACCGCTAAAGATTTAGCGTTTAACACCCCTTTACCACCCAATGAGCTTTATCCGCAAAATGCTGAACACGTTTTTGTATCTACAGCGATTATGGCAGCCATTGCGATTGTATTTATGATTACTCGCCTCTTCTTTATCTTGAATGGCAGCCATCGTTTCAGCTATATTCAGAATAGCCACACGTCCTTGCTCGTTTGCTGAACGAAAACATTGTATCAAATGCCACTCAATATTATTCAGTTCACTCGGGCGAGCCTTGCCGATTTGTACAACAGCTTCTTCAATTAACGCAATGGCTTGTCGTAATTCATCAATGTTTACCGCTTCCCCCTTTAAACGCTGAGTTTTCAATTCCACGCCAAACTCACCTCCAGAGGGCGTTTGTACAATAAAATCATCACGAGTTTGATTTGGTTGTTTTGGCTGGCTCACTGTAAACCCTAACGCTTGCTGTACGCTTTCTGGGAATGAAGTGTAGTGGTATTCAAACCCACCACCTTTCACACCTTTTACATCTCTTTTCTTCCAACCTTCATTCATTGCTTTTCTTGTAATGTTTGATAACCATCGCCGTTGACCCGAAAGGTATTCTGCCGATTTTGGGTATTGAAGTGCATTTCACCAGCGTTTTATATGGTGAAGGACATGGGCAGGCGAAGCCGATTGAACGTGTATGGGATTAGTGCTAGTTGGAAACGATAAAGTTTATACCCGAATGAAAGGCGGTATTAGACACGATGATGCTTACGCTCGACTTTGGAGTCGAGTAGCAAAGAAAAACCGGTGGTAGAAGCATTAGAAAAAGGCGGCTATGAGTTTGCTACCGAAAAACTGGCCACGCTTTATGCAGATAACCCTGTATTCCGCTTGGCAGATACCACAATCATTTTTATTGAATCTGTGTTTGATGGTATTGCTAATACGGTAAGTGGATTAACTGCAATCAAAGATAAAGCATTGTCGATTAAAAATAATCTTTATGGATTGCTGCTTACACCTAAAGTATTAGCAACAGAGTTACAGGCACTGACCAAGCTAAATACAAAAAGTGCGGTACATTCAAAAAGGCAGTTTGTACAGCACATTGTGATCACCGATTCGGTTGATTCGGCTCTAAATCAACTTACTTTAGGTAAGTCTGAAATTGCAAAAAGCACACTTGATGCAATGATGGTTGCTAAAATCAACAATGTGAGCGAATCGGAGATTTTAAGCCGTCAGTTTAGTAACTTACACGAACAAGAAATTTTTGATGCATTGATGCACAAAACAACTTTTGTATTGAAGCGATTAGTGCTATCTACGATGGCGGTGGAATATGGTAAAGCAATATCCGAGGCAGTAACCGATTCAGTGGCACAAAAAGTGGTTACTGAAGATACCGTTGCGGGCTTGATTGAGTCAAAAACGGATGTAAGCCGTTATATCGCTGATATTGACGAGCAACTTGATAAAGTCATTTTAGATAATGCCGATGCAGAACAGTGGGAAAGCTATCAGGCACTTGAAAATTATCGCTTAATTTTACTTAAAGATTTGCGAGTACGTGGTGAGCAACTGGCTAATGCAGTTGAGGTTACATTAAAAGATACCTATCCAACGATGTTACTTGAATATCAGCATACAGGCAATGCCAAAAGTTGGAAGCGATTAGCATTGCGTAATGGCATATCACACCCGCTATTTTGTTTAGGTGGCACAACGATAGAGGTCTTAAATGACAGATCAAATTAAAGTGGAACTATATTTGAACGGCAAAATATTTTCGGGGTGGAAAACAATCAATGTGCAACGCTCGTTGGAGTCAATGAGTGGGCGTTTTGATTTGGGCGTGGCAGTACGTCCCACTGATGATATGTCCGGACTTGCTGCCGGCTCAGCATTGGTGCTTAAAATCGGTGGGCAGCCAATCATCACCGGCTATTTAGACGAGCGAAAGCAAAGTATTGATGGGGCAAATAAAACTATCCTAATCAACGGCCGAGACAAAACTTGTGATTTGGTGGACTGTGCCATTATCCACAATAGTTACCAGTTTAAAAATCAAACCGCTAAGCAAATTGCCGAAGCAATTTGCAAACCTTTTGGCATCAACGTGGTGTGGTCAGTCAATACACCAGAAGCTAATGAACGTATCCCGGTTTGGCAAGTCGAGCCGGGTGAAACGGCGTTTGATAATCTCAGCAAGATCGCACGACATAAAGGTGTATTAGTCACATCTGATGTCAATGGTAACTTGGTTTTTACCGAACCAAGCACTAAGCATGTAGGCGAATTAACACTTGGCGTGAATTTGTTAGAGTTGGAGCAAACCGACAGTTGGCATCAACGTTTTACTGACTTGCGTGTCGGTAACGAGCGTGGCTGGTGGGGTGATTCTTACAACACTGATGACTATCAAATGGGCTCAAAATTATGGACGTTGAGCCGCTCTAAACAACTCCCCGAGATCCTTGATGATGCCCAACGCTATGCCGAGCAAGCCTTAAAATGGATGATTGCTGACGGTGTGGTGCGCAGTTATCAAGTGGTTGCATCTAACCCTAAACACTCTGTCCTGCTGTTAGAGATTTCTGTGGTGTTGCCTGATGGCAGCACCGAGCAACGAACCTTTAACGCAAGCTGGAGTGTGTGATGGCATATCAATCCCCAACCTTATCAACCCTTATCCGACAAGGCGAACAGCAGTTCCAGCATCGTTTCCCATCGCTCAAACGCAATAACGTGCTCACGGTAATTAACCGCATTTGTGCGGCATTAAGTGCCGGTGAGCATATGCACCTTGATTGGCTCGCTCGGCAAATTATCCCGACCACCGCCGAAGAAGAATATCTGATTGAATACTGCCTTTATAAAGGCATTATCCGCAAGCAAGCGACTAAGGCGACTGGCGTGATTACTGTTACCGCAGCCCGAGAATCAACCATTCCGGCAGGCACAGTTTTTGAAGATAGTGTAACAGGACTAACTTTTGTCACGACGACAGAAAATGTCGTAAATACTGGGAATAGTGAGATTGCAGTGCTGTGTGAAACAGAAGGGGCAGAAGGCAATTTAGCAGTAGGAACATCATTGGCACTCACATCTGCGATTTTAGGCGTGCAATCGACGGCCAAAGTCAAAGCGATAACAGGTGGTGCAGATATTGAGCCACTGTCTCGTCTATTGGCACGCTTGATTTACCGGGTACAAAATCCGCCGGCAGGTGGTGCTCCGCACGATTATGTGCGCTGGGCAACAGAAGTCGCCGGTGTAACTCGTGCATGGTGTTTTCCGCGTTATTTAGGTGGTGGATCTGTTGGTGTGGCATTTGCTTGTGATGACCGAGATGACATTTTGCCAACTGCGGAAGATATTGCTCGTGTTAAAGCCTACATTAGTGGGCATAAAAATGAGGCTACTGGCCAATTTGAGGGAATGCCGGCAAATGTTGAACTTTATGTTTTTGCACCACAATTTCAAACTGTCAATTTCTCGGTGCGTATCTCACCGGATACGGCAACACTACGCCAAGCAGTCCGTAAGAGCTTACAAGCTTATCTGTCAAATGCTGGTGTTGGTGCGTTGCTCTATCTCTCACAAATTCGGGCAGCAGTATCAAATACGGCAGGTGAAGTTGATAATAGTGTGATTTATCCAGCTAATGATGTGCAGTTGCTTAGCGATTGCATGTACCCGCTTTATGAGCATGAGAATGCTTGGCGGATTTTTATCTACACCGAGAAACTGCCCACTAATCCAACAGATGAAGTGGACAGAAATCAAGAATTACAAGAGATCTTAAAGCGTTACAGTAACGCTGATATTGAGATGGTTTTTATGTATAAGGACACCCCGTAATGTACGCATTGGACAATAAATCAGGCATCCAGCAAATGCCCGAAATCCCAGAAGTATTTAGCACCACTCCGCTATGGTTTACGGAGGGCCGTGATGGTAATGCACCAAGTTATCCTGGAGCTCACTGGTTTAATATTATCCAGGCTGAATTATTAAATATCCTGCATGAGGCAGGGATTGAGCCTAAAAAAGCGGATACAACTCAGCTAGTACAAGCAATTTTGAAAATGCTATTTGCAGATAAATTGTCAAAAGCTGATGGTTTTAAATTCATTGGGCAAGTCGAGTCGTTTGACGAGCTACGCAAAATCGAACCTGAAGTACAAGGTCAGCGTATTTTTGTTAAATCTATCATAGCAGGAGATAATCTTGGCGGTGTATTTTACGCAGATATGCAAGACACTATCTCAAAAGATGATAATCGTCATACCGTTATCACGGCTAAACGTCATCGATGGAAACGAGTTGTGGATTTTGATTTACATACGATTACTCCTGAAAGTGATGATATTTCATCTGATAAAACCTATAGTAAATTCCTTGCATTCTCTTCTCCTGAATTGCTTGAAAAACTCGGATTAGCTGCCGGGGATTATTCGGGGATTCAGTATGCCTCTGTAGGAAAACAAGTTGCTCAATTATTAACCCGCGGCTACGGACTACATTATTTAAGAGTTAATGACCTTTTAACTGATGATGATATTTGGACACTTGAAAAATTACTTACTGATGTTGATTTGTCACACCAAATCGCAGGTTCGTCACAAACTAAGGTGGCGAGCGAATATGCATTAGGTAAGTTGAACGAAACTTTTACTCAAGCCTTAAATTCGCTTGATTTGTCAGATGTGACGCTTAGTGAAAAGTCAAAGTCTCAGCTAAAAAATGAAATTTCGAGCCAAGTTGCAGATGAGGCTTACGCGAAAACACGAGGTTTTGTAAAAGCAGAAGCGGATAACGATTACAAATTAGCTGAGCAGACACTCAATTCGGGTGAAAAGTACATCCCCGCAGGCATTATCTCCGATGCTGGCATCTGTTTTATTAAAGATGGTGATGTTTACTTACAGCAAGGCACGGTAACAACAAAAATTACAGAACGTGGTGACGTGGTAGCCTGCGAAATGTCAGGGACTGCTGTTCGTTATGTTGCTCCGCGTCGTGGTTTATTTTTAACTTACGAATGGCGTAATGGCGACGTGTCACAAGTGTTTGAACAAAGTGACATTGACGGCTATTTCTTAACAGGGCAATCCCTTGCTGTAAGTATGGATAATCCAGCCACCACAACCACCGCATTCTCTGATAAAGCATTTACTGTTTCCACAGGTCCTATGTGGCATAAGGAATGGAATAATAAAATCACAGGTATCATCCCATTGCGAGAACGTTACTATGAAACCGTAATGTCCAACTTTGGCAAGTCAGTACTGGCGAAGAAAGACAAGCCAATTATGGTATTTGGTTCAGCTCGAGGTGGGCGTGCATATTCTGCTCTTGTAAAAGGCGGCGAAAGCGGCGTTTGGGAAAAAATGATGACAGCTTTCCAATTTGTTCAAAATACCCCTTTTAAAACTCATTATAAGGCGATGTTGGTGATTCATGGGGAACAAGATGGCAAAGAGAAAAATGCAAATTATGACAAGAATCTTGCAGAGTGGTTGGACAGCTACACGGCAGAAATTCAAGCGATTACAGGGCAAAATGATAAGCCTGTAATGTTGATGTGCCAAACAGCGGGGGCGGCACACTATCGTCCTAATTTAGAGGATAGACATCTGTTTACCACCCCTTTCTTGCAACTCAAAGCTAGCATTGAAAACCCACGTATTTTTGCGGTAACGCCTAAATATATGTTTAACACCGTCGATGGCATACATATTGACGGCAAATCCGCTGACATTCTTGGGGAATATTATGGCAAAGTAAAACATCTTGTGGTGGATAAAGGTGAGGATTGGTTGGGATTACGTCCAATTAAATGCCATAAAACAGGGGCTAGGACTGTAGAAATTACCTTCAATGTGCCTAATCCGCCGTTGGTATTTGATACCACGACGGTCACAGATCCAGGACATTATGGTTTTTATCTTTATAAAGGTAATGGGGTAACTATTTCAAAAGTGGCTCTAGATGAAGAAAATAATAAGGTCATTATTACTACAAACGAAAGTATTCCTGATGGAGCTTGCATTACATATGCGTTTCATAACGGAACGGGTGGAAATTCTGGGCCTACAAAAGGAGCAAGAGGTTGTTTACGAGATAGTTGTACAGATCTATCAACTGATGGTACGTGGAGGCTACATAATTGGTGCTTTGCGTTTGAAGAAAAAATTAACTAACAAACATTATCGGAGATTTTAAAATGGGACATATTATTCGATTAAATACAGTTTTCTCTAATAAACATTTACCTGCTATTGTCGATAGAGACGTAACAGCACTCGAATCAGCTATTTTGGCTCATCCAAATTTACAAGGCTTCTGGGATTTTGGCGATGTAAGCACACTAACTATTACTAGTAATAAAATTACTAAGGTAAGCGTCCCATTGCGGTAAAATAGTCTAAATGTCAGTTTCTGCTACGTAAGACATGGTTGCCATGTAAATTGCGGTAGAAAGCAGTAAAAGTGGAAAAAATTTAGATTTTGTTGGTTTCATAATTTGCTTCTCTGGAGTAAAAGTGCGGTCGATTTTTGCAACGTTTTCGGTATTATGTAGCAGTTGCACAAAGATTTCGTCCGCTTGATAAATTAAAATCCTGATAAATCATTCTACTTTATCAGGATTTTTTTATGAGTAAAGCAAAAGAGAAACGCAGAGCCATGTGTTATGACTATCTCAGCGATGAGATAGAAACGCTTAATCGTCAAAATGTAGAACTTAAAGCCCAATTATCTGAAAACAAGAAGATAATCTACGCCCTAAAACAGACCATTGTTTACCTAGAATCAAAACAAAACTGGTTTGGCTCAGAAAGTCCTACGGTTGATATTTTGTATGAAAACATTATGTACCCTTTCAAACGTAATTATATGCAGTTATTAGGGGAAGTGTTAAGGGAAAATCAAACACGGTGGCTGACGATAGATTTCATTTTAGATAAGATGTTAGAAAAGGATGGGGTAAAAGTAAGGCTTGATTTTCCACATCATAGCTTTCACACCAGTTTATACTATGCTTTACGCAAATTACATCAACGGGGATTAGTTTTTCGTGAAGGGGATAACGATGTGCCCGAATCGGTATTAAATCAACTTATAGAAGATGATTGGAAGAAAACAAACGAGTCTCGTTGGTTAATCAATATGGGGGCATATAAAGTTACGATGGACGTTTAAACTTCCAACGGACATGAATTGTCGTGCGTTGCTCTCGCTCTACCATACCTTTTTCTAACCAATGCTTTAATGCACCTCGTACCGATACAGTATGCCCTTCCGTGAAAGCTGATTCAGGTTGGTTATCGGCTTTTAATAGCAGAAAGGTAAGTTCAGTCACACCAAAATAACGATTCGGCTCGGCTTTTAGTATGCTGAGCAAGGTTGTCCGCAGTTTGAGCTTAAAACGAGGTTTATGCGTGCGATAAGAGTATAATGTTGTATTATGTTCCTCTAAACGGGATTTGGCTTGCATAATGTCAATAGCTTGATGAAGTGTTGCAATCTTTTCATCCACCAAGACTAAATGTTGTAACACTTGTTTTCGTTCTCGTTGTAACTCGGTCAATTTTTTCTCAATTTGGTTTAAATACACTTGTTTTGCCATCAGTGAAAAATCACCTCTTGATATGCAGTTTCACGTTGCCAATAATGATTCCATTCGGTTTCATTGTGTGTGGTAAGACACTTCTCTAAAATATCACGGAACTGTGAACCATTTGATACCCGACGATTATCTTCACGGTAAGCCACTTCATTTGCATAGTTGAGTAAATAAGCGTTGCTCATTTTATGCATTTGTCCGTAGTACATCCGTTTGAATCGGGCAAAATAACTTTCCGCCTGATTGTTTGTTACCCCTAAATCACTACGGTATTCTTCCTTGTGATTTACCGTGCATAAATCGTAAAATGGCATAAGTACATCATACGCATGACTTTCATCGGTATTGATACGTGTGCCTCGCTCAACAAATTTGTCCGCAAAGCGTTTGACTGTCGATTGTGTTTCCCCGAACGTAACGGCAACCTGCGTGCTTTTTGCCCCACGATATAATGGGTTTTTCGCTTTTTCTTCTGCGGTATAATGCTCACGAGCAACTAAAATACAACGTTTTTCGGGATTTTGATTTTCCTTTAAACGGTAATCTATACGGTCAATCTTCTTATTCGCTTTACGAGGTGCAGGGTGAATATATGTGCCATCTATATCGACTTCGCCTGAAAAGGTGGCAAATTCTCGTTGTTCAAGTAAAGCTTTACGAATTTTATGCAACAATACATAAGCACTTTTATACTCAATGTTTAAATCCCGTGCCATTTGTAACGCAGAAATCCCTTTAACTGCATTTACAAATAAAGCGATGGCATATAAGTAGGTTTGGATAGGCAACTTGTGATTTGCAAAGATTGTGCCAGATGTTACCGAAAAGGTGTGCCGACAGCTATTCACTTTGCAACGCCATTGTTTGCGAGAGGCAATAAAATAAGCTTGATGACGGCAACCACATTTTGGACAGGTAACAATAGTTTCACTTCCCCACCTTAATTCGCAGAGCAACGAAAACGCCTTATCATCAGATAGCGTAGCTATCTTGATGGGCGAAAGCGTGCGGGCTTTGTTGGTTAATAGGAAGTGAGATGCCATTTATTTACTCTTATGTTATACTGTGCATATATTACATTTGAATTATGTCATAAAGTGCAACAAAAGTCAATAGAGTATGTTATAATGTGCATAATAAAACGTTTAAATCATCTGCTCGAAGTGTCAAATATGACAATTAAAGCCTTCTCAGACCAAACAGAAATCCCTTACCGCTCTGTACAAAGTTATTTAAGAGCAGAAAGAGAATTAAGTATTGATGCAGCTATAAAAATAGCTAATACATTGGGAGTTAGTTTAAATTGGCTCATACTAGGTCAAGGCGAGATGTTTATCAATCTTGCGGGGGAATCAACTATCAATGCAGATGAATCAAGCTTATTAGAGAAATATCGAGCAACAACTCAATCAGGTAAGAGAATTATTCAATCAACTTGCAATGTTATTTTAGAAGAACTCCAACCATAATTATGAAAAACCGTTTATCAAATAATGAATTAGAATCAAAAGAACAATCCCTTATCAATCATTACTGTAGAATGTCTCATGATACGCAGTTATTAGTATTTGATGTGTCATTTAAAATTTTATCTGAAGCACAAAAATATACATAAGACATCTATTTTGTAGGAAATAGTATTATTTTTGCGATCTTGCTCGAAAAATTTAAACGTATTTCTCGACAGGAATCGCCCAACTGTTAAAGTTACATCCAGTTATTAACCATCAATACTAATTGGAGGGCAGTTATGAACAGTACAACAAACTTAACCTTGAAAGCTCAATTTAAAAAATGGCTTGAGGAAGAACAGAAAACCGATGAGATGATCGCATTCGCTACTATACCGCACATTTTAAGACGGTTTGATAAGCGATTAGCGATTATTAAAGGAAATCAGCTTGAGAAACGTTATCTTCGTGAATGGCGAAAGTTATTTCGGATAGATAGAGAAATTTTTTAAACTTTAAGAATAAATATGTTAAATCAAATTATTAGCCTAAATAATATCTCTGCAGATATTTCAGAAAATTTTATTCGTGAACAGCTGCCTGAAATTCTTGATTTATTGTTAATTGACAGAACAAGATCAACTAAAAAAAACATTAAAAACATTATTTGGGCTAATAATAACTATATTGAACATAGTGCTAAATATTACGCTCCAACAGCTCAAATCAAGCCAGCTCTTATTACAGGAAAGATGGGGCGTCTTATTATGCCTAGAGCATTAAAATCACAAGATATTCAAAAAGAGAGAACAAGATCTAAAGCCGAAGTATTTACTCCGACATGGATAGTCAAAAAGCAAAATGATGTAGCAGAGCAAGATTATTTAAATGATGATTTAAAAACGTATGTATCACGAATATGGTTAGAACTCACTTGTGGTGAAGCTCCTTATATGGCTACTCGTTATGATATGGGAACGGGGAAAATTTTACCTATTAGTGAGCGAGAAGGTTTTGTAGATCGAAAATTAAAGCGAATTTCATCTGAAGTAAATGATAAATCTAAATGGCACTCTCTTGCTGTGCTTGCTTATCAAGCATCTTATGGTTTTGAGTGGAACGGTGATTCTCTTCTCTTAGCTCGCGAAAATTTACTCTACACTTACCGTGATTATTATCTTGAAAAATGGCAAGAAGAACCATCTTTTGACAATTTTAAATATATTGCTGAAATTATAAGCTACAATATATTTCAAATGGATGGCATTAAGTATATTATTCCTTTATCTGATACGGAAACGGTTGCATCAGAATTGCAACCAGATCTTTTTGGTGATAAAACTCCATCACAAGCTATAGCTCGCACAAATGGAAAACGTGTGAAAATAATGAATTGGCACACCAAAAAGATGGAGTTTTTTGATAAAGAGATAAGTACATAATGAATAACACTGAAATCAAAACTACAAAATTCATCTATCCTCAAATCTACGCTTATTCACTCCCTGATATTTCTGATAATGACGGATGGCTAAAAATTGGTTATACCGAACGACAAAATGTGGATGAGCGTATTCTTGAGCAAACCAAAACAGCAGCCATTAACCTTAAATATAATAAGTTATGGTCTGCCCCAGCAAAATTTAAAGACTCAGACGAGTGGTTTAAGGATAAACAGTTCCATGCCTATCTCCGAAACTTTAAAAAAGTTACCCAGCGTCCAAATACAGAATGGTTTTACTACAACGGAACACCTAACCTTTCTCTTCAGCACTTTGATGACTTTATTAGTAAGCAGCTCGTTCAGAGTCAGGAAAAGCTTGACTATCAATTAAGAGAAGAACAGCAGAATGCTGTCAATAAGACTTTAGAATATATACAGAATAATCCTAACAGTGAATTCTTATGGAATGCAAAACCTCGCTTTGGTAAAACGCTAACTACTTACGACTTAGTGCGAAAGTTGGATGTATCAAAGGTTCTCATTGTTACAAATCGCCCTGCTATTGCGAACTCATGGTTTGATGATTTTGCTAAATTCATTGCATGGCAAACGGATTTTGCTTTTGTTTCAACCAGTGATTCCCTTAAAAATCGTCCTGTTTTTACACGAGAAGAGTTTTTAGAGCAACAACATACTACTGGTAAACGAAGAATGATCGCTTTTATTTCATTACAAGATTTAAAAGGCGGAATTTCTTTTGGTGGTAGCTACAACAAATTATCATGGGTAAAAGAGCTTAATTGGGATTTATTGGTTATTGATGAAGCTCATGAAGGTGTTGATACAATTAAGACTGATATTGCCTTTGATAATATCAATCGCAACTTCACATTACATCTTTCTGGAACGCCATTTAAAGCAGTGGCTTCAGGTAAATTCAACGAAGATGAGATTTTTAACTGGAGTTATGCTGATGAGCAAGCAGCAAAAGAAAATTGGAGTGATGTTGAACAAAATAATCCTTATGAAAATCTACCTCGCCTAAATTTATTCTCTTATCAAATTAGCCAAATGATTACTGATGAAGTAAATAAAGGTGCTAAAATCGACGGTCAAAATATAGATTATGCTTTTGATTTGAATGAGTTTTTTGAAACGAATGAAAGTGGTAAATTCCTCCATGAAAACGACGTTAAAAAATGGCTAGATTCTTTAACTCGAAATGAAAAATATCCATTCTCAACTAAGGAACTACGTGAAGAATTAAAGCATACATTTTGGCTACTTAATCGTGTAGCAAGTGCAAAAGCCTTGCAAAAATTACTTGAAGATCATCCTGTTTTTGAAAATTACAAGATTATTTTAGCCGCTGGTGATGGACAAATTGACGATCAAATTGTTAATCAAAAATCATTTGAGCGAGTTAAACAAGCTATCAAAGAGAATGACAAGACGATTACTCTATCAGTAGGACAATTAACTACGGGCATTACCATTCCTGAATGGACAGCTGTTTTAATGCTTACTAATTGTCGTTCCCCGAGCTTATATATGCAAGCTGCATTCCGAGCGCAAAATGCTTGGAGTTACGAGCATAACGGTAAGGTTTATCAAAAACAAAATGCGTATGTTTTTGATTTTGCTCCTGAGCGAACTCTTATTATTTATGATGAATTTGCCAATAATTTATTTAGCCATACAGCAAATGGTGGTGGCACATCTGAAACACGCAAAGATAACATCAAATTATTACTCAACTTCTTCCCTGTTATCGCTGAAGATAACGAAGGAAAAATGATCGAGCTTGATGTAAATCAGGTACTAACTATCCCTAAAGCAATTAAGGCTCAAGAGGTTGTTCGTCGCGGATTTATGTCGAATTTACTCTTCCAAAATATCTCAGGTATTTTTGCATCATCAGAAGTGCGTGAAATTTTAGAACAGCTTAACCCTGTTGATATAGGAAAAGTAATGCCGCGAGAAACTGATGAAGAAATTGAAACGCAGGGTATTGAGGTAGATGGTAATGGCGAAGTTGTTATTGATAGCGACATTGTAATCGCTCAAACCGATGCTCGTTTTGGAGAAAAGGTTTACCAAACTCTTACAGCAGCAACAGAAGAAGCTATTAAATCGTCTGAAAGTGATATATCTACTCTTATTGCAGAAAGATTCAAACAAGAAGCGACTCAAGGTATGAAAGAGTTGGCAAAAGACAACGATGTATCAGCTAAATTTGCTGAGCGTGTTGTTCAGAAATCAGCGGAAACTATTGCCAAAAAAGTGGAGTATATTCAGAAACAAACTGAAATCAAAAAAGCAGAAGCTAAAGTAGAGTTGGAAAAAGTCATTGCAACAACTCAAAATCAAGATGAAATTGAGGAAGCCAAAGCTACTTTTGAAGAAAGATATCAGCAAATTGAAAATGATTTTAAAGAGAAATTACTCTCAACAGTTGAATCTGAAGCAAAAGAGATAGCGAAACAATCCACGAAAACAATTTTAGAAAAAGCTGAAGATAACAAGAAAAATCAAGTAGAAGATGATGTGCGCGCAAGATTGCGTGGTTTCTCCCGAACAATCCCCTCGTTTTTAATGGCGTATGGCGAGGCTGATACAACACTAGCTACATTCGATCAAACACTTAACAATGAAGTATTCAAAGAAGTAACGGGGATTACTCTTGAACAATTTAGAGTGCTTAGAGATACCTATAACTTCTTCGATGAAACCGTATTTAATGAGTCGGTCCAAGAGTTTTTAAGAAAGCGTAGCGAATTAGCAAACTATTTTGATGAAAGCCAAAAAGAAGATATTTTTGACTATATTCCTGCTCAAAAAACAAATCAGATCTTCACACCAAAAAAAGTAGTTAAGCTAATGCTTGATAAACTGGAAGAGGAAAATCCTGATATTTTTAGTGATCCTGATAAGACTTTTGCAGATCTATATGTGAAATCAGGCTTATATTTAACTGAAATTGTGAAACGTTTATATGTTGGTCTTGAGAAAAAAATACCTGATTCAGATGAGCGATTAAAACATATTCTTGAAAATCAAATATATGGTTTCGCACCTAGTGAGATCATTTATAACATTGCTAGAAACTTTATTTTCGGTTTTGATGAGAAAGCAAAAAATATTAACCAGTCTCATGTCGTTTACTTAGATACTACGCCTTACGCAAAAGAGGAGTTAAGTGATGAGTTTGAGAAAAAATGTGATGAATTATTTAGAGGTAAATAATAATGAAATTTGATGTCATAATAGGAAACCCCCCTTATCAACTAAAAGATGGTGGTGCACAATCCAGCGCAAAGCCAGTGTATCAATATTTCGTAGAGCAAGCTAAAAAACTAAAGCCAAATTATATATGTATGATTACACCTAGCCGTTGGTTTTCTGGTGGAAAGGGGTTAGATGAATTTAGGGATAGCATGCTTAAAGATTTATCTATTAGACAAATACATGACTATCCAGATGCATCAGAATGTTTCCCGAACGTAGAAATTAAAGGTGGAGTTAATTACTTTGTGTGGAATAGAGATAAACAAGGTAATTGTTTAATATGCACCTATAAAAAAAACAAGTTAATTTCGAAAATGGAAAGACCACTCAAAGAAGATAATATAGATATATTCATTCGTTATAATGAGGCAATATCAATATTTAGGAAAGTAAGAGAAATAAGTGAAGAAACTTTTTCAGAACTTATTAGTTCTAGAAAACCATTTGGTTTAGCTACCAATTACAAGTTTAATGGAACTAAAGATACAAACTTAATTAAACTATACAAGAATAGAGGGGTAGAATATATTTCAGAAGATGAGATATCTATCAATAAAGATTGGATTGGTAAACATAAAGTGATTATTCCATATGCAATAGGAAGTGGTGATGGTAAAACTGATAAAGTTAATCCTATTTACTCTGAGCCAAACTCCGCTTGCACAGAAACATATATTGTTATAGGTCCATTTGAAAGTGAAAAAATATGTAATAATGTTATAAGTTATATTAATACTCGTTTTTTTCATTTTATGCTTACACTTAGAAAAAATACACAGCATGCAACAAAAGGAACATATTTATATGTACCATT